>JBKPSE010000487.1:0-3309 GCA_046765855.1 Acidobacteriota bacterium
GAATGCGGGTGCCGGCAAGCGCGGGGAGAGGCTGCGGTTCGAGCGGCACCATGGCGCGCAGCAGGATGCCGCCTGCAAGCGTTCCTGGATGGAGCAGCATCACGGCGGAGGCGATGTTGGCGCCGTTCGAGAAGCCCATCGCGATCACGCGCGACGCATCGAACCGGTAGTGCGCGGCGGCGGCGGCAACGAAGCCGGCCAGATCCGCCGCGCGCCGGCGAAGGTCGTCGACGTCGAATACGCCTTCGGCGAGGCGGCGGAAGAACCGCGGCATGCCCTGCTCGAGCACCTGGCCGCGCGGACTGAGGAGATTCGCGCCGGGCATCAGCCGCCCGAGCGGCAGCATGTCGTGCTCGTCGCCGCCGGTGCCATGCAGCAGGAGCAGCGTCGGCGCGCCTGGATGCCCGGCCGCCTGGTAGACGTGCTCGAACCCGAGCGGCGCCGTCACTTCGACGCGAACTCCAGGCCCGGCATCGACAGCGGCGGCAGCACCTTTTCGATGTCGCCGCGCGCCGGCTCGTACCACGGCGGCAGCACGAGCGATTCGCCGAGATGATCGGGATCCTCGTCGGCGGCGAAGCCGGGACCGGCGGTGGCGATTTCGAACAGCACACCACCCGGTTCCTTGAAGTACACCGACTTGAACCAGAAGCGATCGATGACATCGGTCGCACGGCCGCCCGCCGCCTGGACCTGATCGCGCACGATGATCTCTTCGTCGAGATCCTCGACCGTCCAGGCGAGGTGGTGCACGGCGCCCACGCCCCACGCGCCGCGGCGCTCGCTTGGCGTTTCCCGGATGTCGACGACACCGGCGGCGTTGGCAAAGCCGTAGCGAGTCCACTCTCCCTCGCGGGCGAGCTCGCGGAATCCGAGCGCCGAGGTGAGGAACGCGGCAGTGGGCGCCCGTTCCCGCTCCCAGATCTGCGCGCCGAAGAGGCCGCGAATCTGCCGTGCTTCCGGAATCGGGCTGCCGCTCCAGGGCGCGAACGGACGCGAGTGCTTCGCGGCGCTTTCAACCAGCGCGAGGCGCATGCCATGCGGATCGACGAGCGGCAGGACCGTGTCGCCGAAGCGGCGTTCGAGCGGCGACGTCTTGAAGCCGTATTTCTGCAGCCGCGCGCTCCACCATGTCGCGCTGCCGGCCGGAATCTCGAGGCCGACCTCCACCGCGAGGCCGTGCCCGATGCGCGGCGGGGCCATCTGGGCCCAGGGGAAGAACGTCAGGTCGGTCCCGGGGTGTCCCTCGGCATCGGCATAGAACAGGTGATACGTGCCGGGGTCATCCTGGTTGATGCTGCGTTTGACCAGGCGCATGCCGAGGATGCCGGCGTAGAAGTCGAGATTCTCCTGGGCCGGACCGGCAATGGCGGTGATGTGGTGGAGGCCGTGGACGGCGTTCATCCCTCTATCATGCAACCGTTTTCATATCAGCAAATCACACTTGACACGAACCGCAAGGTGGGGTCTGCTCTACCCGACCCGGTATCTGTTCAGGGAGGACAGTTCTGATGCTTCAGCTAACTCGGCTGGCGCTGGCCGCAGCCGTCGCGGTCGGCCTGTGCGCAGCACCCACTCCAGCCTCGGCGCAGGCCGTCACCGGCACGCTGCTTGGCAACGTCACCGATTCCAGCGGCGGCGCCGTTCCCGGTGTCACCGTGACCGCCACCGAAGTGGCCACTAACGTCAGCCGGACCACCGTCAGCAACGAGGCCGGCCACTACATCTTTCCGAGCATCATCAACGGCGCCTACACAGTGACCGCCGAGCTGCAAGGATTCAAGAAGGCCGTTCACCAGAACATCAAGGTGGACGTCAACACGACGATCCGCGTCGATGTCGTCCTGGAGATCGGCGCCGTCACCGAGGCGGTCACGGTGGCCGCGGACACCCCGGTGCTGCAGACCGATCGCACCGACACCGGCCGCATTCTCGACTCGAAGCTGATTACCGACATGCCTCTGACGTTCAATCGCAATTTCCAGAGCATGCTGATCACGGTGCCGGGGTCGACGCGTCCGCACCGCGAGCACTCCGCGTTCTTCAATTCGCAGGATTCGCTGTCGGTCGAAATCAACGGTCAGCCGCGCATGGCCAACAACACGCTGATCGAGGGATTGGATGACAATCACAAGACCGGCCTGCTGCAGGTCATCATTCCCGCCGCGGACGCGCTCGAGACCGTGAACGTGACGACGAGCAACTACGACGCCGAGTTCGGTCGCTCGGGCGGCGCGATCACCAACGTCGTCATCAAATCGGGCACCAACCAGTTCAAGGGCAGCGGCTTCCTCTTTGCCAACAACGAAAAAACGAACGCCGGCGACTACTTCAATCATCAGAAAGCGCCAACCAAGTTCGTGAACTCCGGGTTCACGCTTGGCGGGCCGATCATCCACAACAAGCTGTTTTTCTTCGGCGATTACCAGCGCACGATCGACAACAACGGCTATATCGTGCGCGTGCGCGTGCCGACGCTGTTGGAGCGGCAGGGCATTTTCACCGAAGTGACCAACGGCATCTACGATCCGACGACCGGCGCGCTGAATGGAAGCGGACGCACGGCGTTCGCGAACAACACCATCCCCGCGGGCCGGATCAGCCCGATCGCGCAGAAGCTTCTCGCATTCATTCCATTGCCGAACATTCCGGGCGTGGCATTCGGTCAGAACAACTACTCCAAGGCGCAGACCCGGGAGAAGACGACGGACGGCTTCGATTTCAAGATCAATCACACGCTCAGCGCGCGCGACCAGCTGTCGTACCGCGTCAGCTTCATGCGGCCGGTGGTATTCGATCCCGGCCTCCACGGGATCTATGGCGGCCCGGCCAACGGCGGGTTCGCCGGCCAGGGCACCAACACCAGCTCGAGCTCAGCGGTTACCTGGACTCGCGTGTTCGGACCGAAGACCGTCCTCGACGTACGGGGCGGATTGAACTGGTACCACAACGTCACGACGACGCAAGGCCACGGCCTGACGACGAGCAGCGAGGTCGGCATTCCCGGCGCCAATATCGACGAGTTCACGAGCGGCGTGTCGACGCTGACCATCGGCGGTCTCACCAACCCGGCGCTCGGATTCTCCGCCAGCCAGCCGTGGGATCGCTGGGAGAAGACGTGGAACGTCGCCGGGACCGTCACCAGGCTGATGACCAAGCACACGATGAAATTCGGCGGTGAGTTCCGCAAGAACACCGATGTGCTGCTGCAGACGCAGGACGCCGGCGGGCCGCGCGGCGAGTTCGGCTTTACGGCCAGCGGCACGGGCAACCCGGCCGACGCAGCATCGACGACCAGCGGCGCCAACG
>JBKPSE010000488.1:0-10789 GCA_046765855.1 Acidobacteriota bacterium
GCTGGCGCGCGCATCGTCGCGGCAGCGCGAATTGGCGGTACGCCGTGCGCTTGGATCGTCCCGCGCCCGCCTGGTCCGGCTTCTGCTCACCGAGAGTCTGCTGCTGTCGCTGCTCGGCGGCGCAGCGGGCGCGATGCTGACTGGCTGGCTGCTCGCGGTGCTGCTCGCGATCGTCCCGAGCGGCCTGCCGCGGCTGCAGGAGATCCGCGTCGACGGACAGGTCGTAGCCTTCACCGTCGCGATCTCGGTGCTCACGTCGCTGCTCTTCGGCACGCTGCCGGCGCTGCAGTCGTCGCGCGCGGACGTCAACGATGCCTTGAAGGAAGGCACGCGCGGGGCCTCGGGCCCGCGCGGCTGGCTGCGCTCGACCCTGGTGGTCGTGGAGTTCGCGCTCGCCGTCGTCCTGCTCGTGGGCGCCGCGCTGCTGGTGCGCAGCTTCTGGCGTCTGCAGCAGGTGGAGCTCGGATTCGATCCGCGAAACGTGATCACGGCCCGTCTGTGGCTGCCGCAGCCGAACGATCCGAGCCAGGGACGCTATTCGAACCGCACGACCGGACATCAAGCGCGTGTGGCGACGTATGAAGAAATCCTGCGGCGCGCGGAGACCCTGCCCGGCGTCACCGCAGCTGCGGCCGCCGGTGCGCTGCCGTTCGACGGCAGCCGCAGCCAGGTCGTGTTCACCGCGGAAGGGACGGAAGGAGACGATCGATCGCGGGTGCCCACGTCGCAGATCACCTACGCCTCGTCCCGCTACTTCGAGGTGATGGGCATCCGCATGGTGCACGGGCGGACCTTCAACGAACAGGACACTTCGACGAGTGCGCCGATCGCGATCGTCAGCGAATCGATCGCCCGTCGCAGCTGGCCCGGTCAGGATCCGATCGGCAAGCGGGTGCACTTCGGTCCTCCCGATTCCCGCAATCCATGGATGACTGTCGTCGGCGTCGTGGACGACATGCGCAACCGCCGCATCGAGGAAGATCCGAAACCGACAATCTATCGCCCGCTGAAGCAGAGCTCGAGCCTGGTGCTGTCGATCGTGCTCAAGACAACGGCCGAACCCGATTCGATTCGCGCGCCGCTCGCGGCCGAGGTACGCGCTGTCGATCCCGAGCTGCCGACCTACGGCGTTCGCACGCTGCAGCAGCTCGTCGACACCGCAACCGCCTCGCGCCGATTCTCGACGCAGCTGCTCGGGGCCTTCGCCGTGCTCGCGCTGCTGCTGGCGGCCGTCGGGATCTACGGGGTCATGGCGTTCGTGGTGGGGCAGCGCACGCGCGAGATCGGCATCCGCATCGCCCTGGGCGCGCATCCGAGCGCTGTTCTCGGCCTCGTGCTCCGGCAGGCGCTGACGCTTGCCGCGGCCGGTGTAGTCGCGGGGTCCGCGGCCGCCGTCGTCGCGACGAGGATTCTTGCCGGCATGCTCTACGAGGTTCGCGCCACCGATCCGATGACCTACGTCGGTATCGCGACGCTGCTCGCGCTCACCGCGGCCGTGGCCGCCTGGCGGCCGGCACGCCGCGCCGCCAGCGTCGATCCGATTCGTGCCCTCCGGGCCGATTAGACTGGATACCGCATGCTTGCTGAATTTCTCAGGGACCTGCGCTTCGGCGCGCGCCTGCTGCGGCGCAGCCCGGCGTTTACTTTCGTCGCGGTCGTCTCGCTCGGCCTCGGGATTGGCGGCGCCACCGCCGTCTTCTCGCTGGTCAACGCCATCGTCCTCCGCACGCTGCCGGTGCCGGATCCGCAACAGTTGTATGTCGCGGAGGTTCACGTCCCCGGGCAGGCCGAGCACGGCGAGATACTGTCCGGCCCGACGTTCACGCGCGTGCGCGACGCACTCGCGGAGCGCAGAGTCGCGGAGCTCTTCGCCGCCACCAGCGTTGCCGGGATGCAGCTGCAGCCCGCGGGCGATCCGGTGCCGGCGCGCGGCTCCGTGCAGCTGGTCTCGGGCGAGTACTTCCAGGTGCTGCGGCAGCAGCCCCAGGCCGGGCGTTTGCTCACTCCTGCTGACAACAAGATCGTCGGCGGTGATCCCGTCGCGGTGATCAGCGATTCGTATTGGCGCCGCCGCCTGAACGGCGCGCCCGATGCGGTCGGCCGGCAGATTTCGATCAACGGCGCGCCCTTCACGATCGTCGGAATCACGCGGCCTCGCTTCTTCGGGACGACGCTGTCGCTTCGCGCGCCCGACGTCTGGATTCCGTATGTGATGCAGGCAGACGTGCGCTATTCGCAGAACGTCAGCAACAGCGACAACTCCGACACGCGAAAGCCATGGACGCCGCAGCCGACGATCGAATGGCTGAACGTGTTCGCGCGCGTGCCGTCGGGCACATCGCAGGAGTCTGCCGCCGACGCGTTTACCGCCGTCTTTCAGCAGGAACGCGCGGAAGTCCTTCCCGCCAGCGCGACGGCCGACGACCGCACGGCCGTGCGGCAACGGCGGGTCGCGCTGAGCGACGCCTCCGCCGGTCTGTCGTCGCTGCGCGAGAGTGCCTCGCCGCCGCTGTTCGTGCTGCTGTCGATGGTCGGCGTTCTGCTGGTGATCGCCTGCGGCAACGTCGCGGGTCTGTTGCTGTCGCGCGCCGCAGGGCGACAGCGCGAGATCGCGATCCGTTTGTCGATTGGCGCGGCACGAGGCCGTCTGGTTCGCCAGCTCATTGCCGAGAGCCTGTTGATTGCCCTCGCGGGCGGCCTGTTCGGGATCACGTTTGCGGTCTGGGCGCGCGACGCGCTGCTCGCGCTGATGGTCAACGTGGGCACCACGCCGATAGATCTGAACACGGGACTCGACGGACGCGTGCTCGCATTCTCCGTCGCCGTGTCAGCCGTGACCGGCCTCGCCTGCGGCGTGCTGCCGGCCTTCCGCGCAACCTCGATGCCGGTCGCCGAATCGCTCAAGCAGCAATCCCGATCGTCCGTCGGCGCCGACGGCGGGCGGCGCGGCATGATGGTGGGGAAGGTGCTGGTCGGCGCGCAGATGGCGTTCTGCCTGCTGCTGCTGGTGGTCGCCGCGATGTTCGCGCGCAGCCTGCGATCATTGGTGCAGACCGACGTCGGATTCGATCGCGAACACGTCGTCGCCGCGCGCGTCGACGTCCGCGGCGCGGGATACTCGCCAGACGAGCGGCTGGCGCTGTACCGCCGGATCATCGAGAAGCTCGAGGCAACGCCAGGGGTGCAGTCGGCCAGCCTCTCGGCCAACGGACCGCTGGTGACGTCGCAGCGCATCAGCAGCCTGAGCGTCGAAGGCCATGAGTCGCGCAGCGACGAGCGCCTCCGTACCAACGAAGAGATCATCACCGAGAGGTATTTCGAAACCGTCGGTCTGCACATCGTCGAAGGACGGAACTTCGGTCCGCAGGATCGCAGCCCAGAGGCGCGCACCAGCATCATCAACCAGACGATGGCGAAGCGCTTCTTTCCCGGCCAGAGTGCAATCGGGAAGCGCTGGAACTACGGCGGACCGATTGGCAAGAACGCCCAGGTGATCGTCGGCGTGGTCGAAGACGCGCGCTATTTCGACCTCAGAGTCACTCCGCCGAACATGGTCTATCACCTGATCGATTCGACCCCGGACGACGTTTTGAGCGATATCGAGATCCGCACCAGCGGCACGCCGGCGGCACTGGCGCAGACGGTGCGTGAGACGCTGACGCGCGCGGAGCCGCGGCTGCCGATCGTCGAAGTGCTGCCGCTCGGCGATCGACTGGCGCGGGGCGTCGCGCAGGATCGGATGATCGCGCGGTTGACGACGATGTTCGGCGCCCTGGCGCTGCTGCTCGCCAGCCTCGGACTCTACGGCACCATCTCGTACGGCATCAGCCGGCGGGTCGCGGAGCTCGGTTTGCGCATGGCGCTCGGCGCCGATCGCGGCACCGTGCTGTGGATGGTGCTGCGCGAGGCGCTGACGCTCGTCGTCATCGGGGGATTAACGGGCGTGCCACTCGCGTGGATCGCCGGGCGCAGCGTGCGCACACTGTTGTTTAACGTCAGTGCGTGGGATCCGGTTGCGTTTGGCCTTGGGGCCCTGATTTTGCTGGCCGTCGCCGCGGTGGCAGCGTACTTGCCTGCACATAGGGCGTCGAGGATCGAGCCGATGGTCGCGCTGGGCGGAAACGGGGCTTAAGGTGCCGTCGCGACAGGCCGATAAATGCAGCGATGATTTGGTTTTTCGAGCGTCACGACGCGAGGTTGCTCTACGAGATCCGGCGCCAGGCCGATGGTGACGATTACGAACTTGTCGTTACATATCCGGATGGTCGCCAGGAGGTGGAGCATTTCGCCGATCCGCATGCCTTGATTGAGCGCTCCCAGCGGCTCCAGGACGCGCTGCGCGCCCAGGGCTGGCAGCCTCCCTCTAGCGCCCGCGCTGCCGCCCCACGGACCCCTTCCGCAGCCTGATAGCGCCGCCGAAGGTCTCGAGATTCACGTCCGCGCTGCCGTTGCCGAGAGTGGCGACCACTCTCCGGCCGCGGCGTGCTTCCTCGCGGTTGTAGCCTTCGAGCGCGAAATCGGTGGAAATGCTGCCCTGGTATGTACGGATGGTGAACGTCGCGTTCGAGTTCTCCGGAATCCCCATGGCGACGTCGCCGTTGTGCGTGCCGAAGGCGTAGTGGCCGCCATCGGCGAGCTTGCCCTCGAACGCAATCGTGCCGTTCACCGTGGTGGCGTCGACGTTCTTCGAGTCGATGCCGATCATGCTGATGCCGCCGTTGACGGTCTCGGCCGTGATGTCGCCGCTCGTGTCGCTGATTCTGATCTTCTCGTTGACCGAGCTGACGGTGATCTTGCCGCGCGCGCCTTCGACCTGGACTTCTCCCTCCACTGACTTCGCGGTCACGACGCCGGTGCCCCCCTTGATGATGACGTCGCCGCGCACCGTGTTGGCGTAGACCTCGGCCTGCGCGCCTTCCACGGTCACGAAGTTGTAGGTGCCTTCGATGCGGATCGGCATCCAGGCGGGCGCGGTGATGTCGTAGTCGACGGAGCCCGGCGCGCCCATGTAGCCGCTCGACGAGAGCGAGACGCCGGCGCTGGTCGGCCGCACGTTCACGCGCGTGCGCGGCTGGTGCCGCGCGATCACGTGGAGCGAGTCCTTGTCCCAGGTATGGACGATGACTTCGCCGGCAAAGTTGTTGACCGTCAGCCGCGAGCCCTTCTGCACCGGCACTGTTTCGTCGGTTTGTGGGGCCGGCTGTCGCGCCGCAGGCGCCTGCGCCAGAAGCAGCGCGATTGTAAAACCGCTGAGAATCATCTATGTCTTGCCTCCGACCAGCGCCGCCGCGCGCCGCAGCAGCGCGAGCTTCCGCTGCCGCGCCTCGGCGAGGTGACTGTTCAAATACACGTTCGATGGATCCGCGTCGAGCGCCTGACGCGACTGGGCGATGGCGGCATCAATCGCGGCGAGGTTCGTTTCGAGCACCTTGATCGTCGCCGGATCGAGATCGCTGCGTCCCGCGTCGAGCGCCTGCTGCAGATCCGCGATCGCTTCGTCGTAGCGCGGATCGGCAAGCGAGGCGGGCAGCGCGGCAACGGCCGGATCCTTCGGATCGACGGCGGCCGCCGGCGGCATCGAAGTCGCGCGTCCGCCGTGCTGAAGCACCCACACGCCGCCACCGGACATCACCATCAGCGCGATACCGGCGGCCACGAGCTGCGGCAGCGTAAAGGAAATGCGCCGCGACGCGCGCGCGCGGAATGGGGTGACGCTCGCCTGGCGTCCGGCGTGCGACAGCCGCGGTTCGATCCCGGGCCATAAATCGTTCGCCGGCGGACGCGGCGCCAGCGCCGCTGCGTGTGCGGCCACCGCGCGGAGCTCGTCGAGCGTGACGCGGCAGTCGTGACACGTCTCGAGGTGCGCCGCGAGCTCCGTCCGTTCGGCCGGGGACAGCTCGTCGTCGAGATATTCGGAAAGTCGATCCGTGTAAGTGTCCGCCATAAAACCCTACTTCAAATGCTTTCTCAGCATCATCCGCGCGCGATGCAGCTGCGCCTTCGACGTCCCCGCGGAGATCTCCAGCATCGTCGCGATCTCGTGATGCTTGTACCCCTCGACGTCGTGCAGCACGAAGATCTCGCGCGCGCCGTCGGGGAGCTTTTCCAGCGCGGCCTCGAAGTCCATGCCGATGTCGCGCGTCTGCGCCGGCCCGGCCAGCACCTCGAAGATGTCCTCGCCGTCGTGCAGCCGCGCCCGGCGCGTCTGATCGCTGCGGAACCGCTCGATGACGACGTTGACCGCGAGGCGGTGCAGCCAGGTCGAGAAGGACGAATCGCCGCGAAACGTCCCAAGCTTCTGCCACAGCCGGACGAAAACGTCCTGGGTCAGTTCGTCCGCATCACGCCCCGCCGTCATCCGCCGCACGAGGCTGTGCACGCGCGGCAGATGAGCGCGATACAGCGCCTCGAACGCGCGAGCGTCTCCCGCGGCGGCGCGTGCGACGTCGGTGAGCGGCTCAGAGCCCGGGACGGAATCGACCGGGGAACGCAGCGCTAATGCCTCCAAGCTCCATCCTTACACCAGCTTGGATGCGGCAGGGAGCGTGAAGGTTGGAATCCGGGTCGCCCCGACCCGTCCCCTCAACGCAGGATGTCGTAGGGGTCGATGGGGGTGCCCTGCCACCAGTGTTTCTCGGGCGTCAGGCGAAACACCGCAAAGTGCAGGTGAGGCGTGTCTTTGGGGGCGTTTCCGGTGGTTCCGACGAAGCCGATGACCTGGCCGCGGTGGATCTCGTCCCCTTCCTTGATGCCGTCCGCGTAGCGGTCGAGATGGGCGTAGTAATAGGCGTATTCCTTGCCCGGGTCGAACTGGTAGAGCGTGATACCCCCGGCCTTGCTGTTGAACAACTTGGCCACGGTGCCGTCTTCGACCGCGACTACCGGCGTCCCTGTCGGCGCCAGAATGTCGAGCGCCTCGTGCTCGCGGCCGCCGCTGCGCGAGTCGTGATACGAGCGCACGAGCTTGTCGGCGGGAATCCCCGAGACCGGAATCGTCAGGTGCCGCGCCGCGAGATCTTTCGACTCCGGCGCGCTGGTCGGGATGACGCCGGTGCGGCCGCTGGTCGGCGCCGGCACTTCCACCACCGCGCTTGCGGGTTCGTCCACGCCTCCCGACTTGGTGATCGGCGCCGCGATCTTCGCGATCGGTGAACCGGGTCCGCGAGTGACGGTGCCGAGCGACGCGACCACGAATGCTCCCATGACGAAGCCGAGCAGCCCGGCGGCGACGAGGTGGCGAACTCCAAGATTCATCGGCGTCATTCCGCGAACACTACCTTGGTTCCCGGCCGCACGAGCGA
This sequence comes from Acidobacteriota bacterium, assembly GCA_046765855.1. Taxonomy (GTDB): domain Bacteria; phylum Acidobacteriota; class Vicinamibacteria; order Vicinamibacterales; family 2-12-FULL-66-21; genus JAICSD01. The sequence continues at coordinate 7,302 of JBKPSE010000488.1, forward strand.
CGCGAGTTTCTGCGCATCCCAGTTGGTGAGCCGCACGCATCCATGCGACGCCGTCTTGCCGACCGTCGATGGCTCCGGGGTGCCGTGCAGCCCGTAATGCGGACGGCTGATATCGACCCAGACGACGCCGACCGGATTGTTGGGTCCGGGCGGCAGCGTCGCTTTCGAGTGCCCCGGCTCCGCGTCCCAGAAAAGCTCGGGGTTGTAGTGGAACTTCGGATCGCGCTGTACGCCGGTCACTTTCCATTCACCAATCGGCAGCGGATCGTGCTCGCTGCCGGTCGTGACCGGCGCATACATGAGCACTTTGCCGGCGCCATCGGTGACCGCCAGATCCGACGTGCTCTTGTGCACCCATACGGTCGTTGCCGCTGGATTGTCCGGCGTCGGCGCCGCATCCGACTGCCGTCCGCGAGGCGGACCGACCGGCGGCACAGTCGCGGTCACCGCCGGCACCTGGATTTCTTCTCCTGCGGCGAACTTCGCGTTTGGATTGAGCCGCTTGAGCAGATTCGGGCTCGCGTGAAAGCGCTCGCCGAGCGCTTCGAGCAGACTGCTGTAGCCCAACGCTTCGAGCTTCGCTTTCTCGACCATGTCCTCCGGAATGTTGGGCGTGAAAGGACCCGCGGCATCCTGTTCCGTGATCTTGTAAGTGGTCAGCGCGTCGGCGGGCAACGCGGCGGAGTTGCCGCCGTTCTTCGTGTACGCCTCCAGCGCGCGTTTCGTGCTCGTGCCCATCGCGCCGTCGATTTCGCCCGGCGAATAGCCGGCGCGATCGAGCATCACCTGCGTCTGGATTGCCGTCATGTCGATCGCCGGCGCCGCCGCCGTTTTTTTGCGCGCGCGCTGATCCGCTGATGGCGTGGAGGCACAGATCGTCAGCAACAGGCTGGCGATCAGGACAGAAGCAGGTCTGGACGCACTTCTCATCAATGGACCTCTGCGTGAGCGCGGCGATCGCCGCTGCGGCGCTCCGGCGCGGACTGAGTCGGACCGATTTCGAACACGCGGAACGGACGATCGGGAAAGATCTCGCGCATCAGCGATGCCGAGACGTTGTAGACGGGCACGTTCGTGCGCGTTCGCCCCTCAGGCGCGCCGTGATGCGCATGGCCGTGGAAGACGGCGGTGACGGGGAAGCGCGTGATGGGATCCTCGAGGCGGCTGCAGCCGAGGAAGGGATAGATATCGCACGGCTCTCCTTCGACCGTTCCCTGGATCGGCGCGTAGTGCAGCAGCACCACGAGATGTTGGTTGCGCAGCCTGGCGAGCGCGGACTCGAGCTTGAGCGCTTCATCGACCGCTTCGTGCACGAACTTCTTGATGATCTCCTCACCCCAGGGGCCGAGCGCGCGGCGGCCGAAGCCGCCGGCGAATCCCTTCACACCGGCGAAGCCGATGCCGTGGATCTCGGTCGTTTCGCCGTCGAGCACGGCAACACCGGCGTCCTTCAGCATGTGGACGATCTCGGCCTGCTGGTTCGATTCGTAATCGTGATTGCCGAGCACACAGACGATCGGAATCTTGACCGCCGGCGTGAGCTCCTTGAGGAACGCGCGCGCCTCTTCGGCAAGCCCGTAATCGGTCAGATCGCCGCACAATGCGAGGACGTCCGCCGTGTCGTTGATCTGCGCGAACAGCGGCTGCAGCGATCCAGGCGCGCTGGTGCGGCCGTAATGGAGGTCGCCCAGCGCGGCGATGCGGACGGTGTCTTTCGGCGGCATGCTCCAGCTGAAGGAGCAAACTGAATGCCGTCAGATCGAGCGCAGCTGTTCGTCGATGTCAGCGATTGCCCGTTCGAGCATCTGCCGATGAGGAGGGGCGCTGGCCCGCTCGAGGTCCGCTGTGGCGCGGGCGCGAGCCAGTTCAAGCGAGTGACGCCGTGTCCTGCGCGCTTGCTCATCCGCAGAGAGGGACTCGCGCCGCGTCTTCGCCCGCGCGGCCTCCTCCTGCTGGAACTCGACCATCTTCGACTCGAACCCTCGCGCCATACCATAATTATAAAGAGATGACCCGATCGCGATACTCGCGCGCGGCGCGCTGGATTGCAGTCTCGATGCTGCTGGCCGCCTGCAGCCGCGGCACGCCCGATACCAGGCAGGCGGCGCCTCCGCCCGCCACACCTCAGTCGGCGGCCACAGCGGGACCGCCCGCCGCGCCGGCGCGTCCAAAGATCGTCGTCCTCGGAGACAGCTTGTCGGCGGGTCTCGGTCTCGCCGAGCAGCAGGCGTATCCAGCTTTGCTGCAGAAGAGAATTGACGATGCCGGATATCGCTGGGACGTGGTGAACGCAGGGATCTCCGGCGACACGTCGGCGGCGGGACTCCAGCGTATCGACTGGGCGCTCGATCAGCCGAACGTGCGCATCCTCATCCTCGAACTCGGTGCGAACGACGGCTTGCGCGGACTGCCCGTATCGGAAATGAAAAAGAACCTTGCCGCGATCATCGAGCATGCCCAGCGCAAAGGGATCAAGGTACTGCTCGCCGGCATGGAGGCGCCGCCGAACTTCGGTCCGGAATACGTCGTATCGTTTCGAAAGGTCTATGCCGACCTGGCGAATCAGTATCACGTGACGCTGCTCCCGTTTCTGCTCGACAAGGTTGCAGGCGTGGCCGCGCTGAATCAGCCCGACGGGATTCATCCCAACGTCGACGGGGCGGCAATCGTCGCCGACAACGTGTGGACGGCGCTCAAGCCGATGATCGACGCTGAATCAGGCGCGCTCCGTCTCGCGGAACGCCCCTACGATCTCGCTCGCGGAGACGGGGCGCGGCGCTCCCCTCCCTCAGCCCACGCGCTCCGCTCCTTCGCATGATCGAGCTCGAAGGAGTCTCCAAGACAGTCCCGAGCGGCGATGCGATGCTCACGATCCTGCACCCGCTCGATCTGCGCATCGAGGCGGGGCGCGTCGCCGCGATCGTCGGTCCGTCGGGCAGCGGCAAGTCGACGCTGCTCGGCCTGCTTGCCGGCCTCGACAATCCATCGACCGGCCGCATCGTCATCGACGGAAAAGACATCACGGTCATGTCGGAAGACGATCTCGCGCGGTTCCGCGGCACGCGGATCGGTTTCGTCTTTCAATTCTTCCATCTGCTGCCCTCGCTGACTGCGTGGGAGAACGTGCGCGTGCCGCTCGAGATTGCCGGCAAGCCGGATCCCGGCCACCGCGCCGACGCGCTGCTATCGGAGGTCGGCCTCGGTCAACGCCGCCATCACTATCCATCGCAGCTCTCAGGAGGGGAGCAGCAGCGGGTCGCGATCGCGCGGGCGCTGGCCAACGATCCCGCGATCCTTCTTGCCGACGAGCCCACCGGCAATCTCGACAGCACGACCGGCCACCAGGTGATCGATCTGCTGCTCGAGGTCAATCGCAATCGGCAGACGACCGTAGTGCTGGTGACGCACGACCCCGAGCTGGCCGGCCGCGCCGACGTCACCATCTCGCTGCGCGACGGACGGGTACTGTGACCCGACGCACGTGAACT
>JBKPSE010000489.1:0-6789 GCA_046765855.1 Acidobacteriota bacterium
CCATCACGATGTCCAAGGCGTCGAGTATCACCAGAAAGTTGAGAAGCCCGGCAGTCATCAGAAAGGTGTTGCCGTACTCGTAAGACACGGCGGTGACCGTCCCCGCTCCCGCGTCCATCAGTTTTGCGAGAAAGAACGGCGCGCCGATGCCGCGATTGGCGATGGCGCCGAGGAAGACCAGCGGGTCCGACCACTCCAATGGAAACAACCGGCCTTCGAGCCACAGCCCTGTCAGGAACATCAGCGGCAGCGCAATCAGGAAGACCAGCCCCTTTTGGCGGCGTCCGGCGAAAAGGTGGCCTGCTCCGGGAACGAGCCAGGCAAGCGCGCAGACCAGCGCCAGCCGCCCCGGCTCGGCCGCGACACGGGGGCGCTCCGCTGTTGTCGATTTGGTGGCCATTCGATCGTCCGATTCTACCTTACGGAGGTGCGCTGTCCGATCGCCCTCGGGTGATCCCCAGCACGAGAAAGGCGGCGGCGAACCCAAGCGGCAGCGCCGCAATGAAGCGCGAGAGGTTCGAGAAGGCGGCGAGCCCCGCAAACTCGAACGTCCAGGTGATCAGCGTCGGCAGGGCGGCGACAGCCAGGATCCAGCGCGCTCGCCGGCTGGGCAGCGCGGCGGCGCCGAGGAGCAGCACGAACGGCACGGCCGCGGCGGCGCCGGCGTAGAGTCCGGTACACCGCGCACAAACAGCCATCTGGCGGCCATGGATGAAGAACGAACGTTCAGCGCGCTGATGGCAGATATAGCGGCCCACCGGGAACAGCGCGGGGGGCGCGGCTACCAGCAGCACCACCCAGACCCCGATCCCCAGCGGCAACGCCCATCGCCCGAGCCCGTGCGGCAAGCCGCGATCTTATCGCTGTTGCGCGCCGCCGACGTTGGTGAGCGCGGTGCTCGTCACCGGCTGCGGCGTATAGCCCTGCCGCGTGCGCGGGTGCAGCGACGGCCTGGTCACGATCTGAACGACGACGCGGCGGAAGCGTCCGTCGTTGCGCGTGTTGGCGGGCACGTAGCCAATCGAATACTGAGTGGCCAGTTCGCTGGCAATGACGCCGTATACGGCTTTCAGATCGCCGGGCGACGGGAAGAAGGCCTGGGCTCCCGTCTCCCGCGCCAGCGTTTTCATGGCGAAATCCGATTCCGAGAAATAGCGCCTCCCGCTCTGCGCCCGCGCCGCCTCGAACTTCGATTGCAGCGCGACCGTGTAGATATTCACGCCGGTCTTGCGCGCCAGCGTCACCACCTCGTCAAAGCTCACGAGGCTCGACGTATCTTCGCCGTCCGAGAGGACGACGATGGCCTGGCGGCGCACGTCATCGCCGGAGCGCGCGGACTGGCCGAACTGCTTGAGCGCGACGTATACGGCGTTGTTGAGCGCCGTCGATCCTCGCGCCCCCGTTCCGCGCACGGCGTTTTCGAGACGCACCCGATCCGCCGTCAGCGGCTGAATGACGTTCACGGAGTCGGCGAACCCGATTACGGCGCCGCGATCGCCAGCCCGCAGCGTGTTGAGGAAACCGGCGGCGGCGTCGTGCACGACGTCCAGCTTGTCCCCCATGCTCGAACTCTGGTCGATCAGCATGATCAGATCGATGGGCACCGCGGCCGACTCGAAGAAGCGCACATCCTGCTTGACGCCGTCCTCGTAGACGGCGAAATCCTCGGATTGCAATCCGCCCACGAACTTTGCCCGGTCGTCCTGCACGGTGACGTTGAGCGCGACCAGCGCGGAGCTGCTCTTGAACGTGCCGCCTTGCGGCGGCGAACCTGCCGGCGACTGTGCGTGGAGGTGGGTGGCGCCGATGGCGAGGATGGCGGCGGCGAGCGAGGCGGTAGCGTTCACGACGACTCTCCGCCGGGCTCGACTGCAATTTGGGTTCCGCCGCCGATCGCGTGTTTTGTTGAGAAAAACCGCGAGGGCGCGGACGCGGCTCTCGACGATCCGTGTAAGAAGCGGTAGGCGGCGTGTGATGTGGGGTATTAAAGCGCGCCGAAATGCGTTACGTAGCGCGCCTCGAATTCATCCCACGTATAGGCGTGGCTCTGCCCCCCCAGGTGTTCGAGGGCATACGTCGCGGCCACGCTGCCTAGCCGGCAGGCGACCTCGAGGCGCGCGCCGGTCGCCAGTCCCTTCAACAGGCCGCCGCGAAACGCGTCGCCGACGCCGGTCGGGTCGACGATAGTGCGGGGCGGCACCGCCGGCACCGATGTCGTGGCACTGCCCTGACGCACGGTGCAGCCATGTTCGCCGCGCGTGACGATGAGCGCGCCCGCCTTCGACACAATCCTGTCTTCGTCGAGCCCGGTCTTCTGTTTCATCAGCTCGAGTTCGTAATCGTTGCAGATGACGATTGCCGCGCCCTCGATCCCCTCGGCGAGCTCCTGACCTGACATGCGCGCGCACTGCTGACCGGGATCCCAGACGAACGGGATGCCGAGCGTGCGGCACTCTTCCGCGTACTGGACCATGGCGCCTGGATCGTTGGGCGAGATGATGACCATGTTCGCGTCCGGCACCGTACGAAATGACAGCTCACCGGCATTGGCCATCGCCCCCGTGTAGAAGGAGGCGATCTGGTTGCTCTCGGTATCGGTGCTGCAGAAGAACGACGCCGTGAACTTGTCGGGCACCTGCTTGACCAGCGAGGTGTCGACGCCCGCGGCCTCCAGCCATCGCCGGTAATCGTCGAAGTCCTGCCCGGCGGTGCCCATCAGGCGCGGCCGCTCGCCGAGCAGCGCCAGGGTGTAGGCGATATTGGGCGCGCAGCCGCCGCGGCGCTTGTCCATCGTATCCACGAGAAAGCTGAGGCTGACGCGGTTCATGTGTTCGGGCAGGAAGTGCTCGGTGAACTTGCCCGGAAACGACATGAGGTAGTCGAACGCGATCGAGCCGGTCACGATGGTAGACATGTTGGCAGTTAGCAGTTAGCAGATAGCAGATAGCAGTTGGCAGACCGATCAACGGAGGTAACGGCTGATGATGGGCGCGAGATCCGTTCTGACCTTCGCGGGGACCGCGTCGGGACGCGTGATGATCGCATGCTGCAGCGCGGTGGCGCACTCGCACGTGCGATCGTAAGGAAGCCTCGACACGGCTTCGGCGATGACCTGCTGCGCGGTCCTGGCGTTCGCAACCAGGTTCTGGACGATCATGTCGACGGTGACCGAATCGTGCTCCGGGTGCCAGCAGTCGTAGTCGGTGACCAGGGCGATGGTCGTGTAACAGATCTCCGCCTCTCGCGCCAGCTTGGCTTCCTGCAGGTTGGTCATGCCGATGATGTCCATGCCCCACGAGCGATACAGCTTCGACTCGGACAGCGTCGAGAACTGCGGCCCTTCCATGCAGACGTAAGTGCCGCCGCGATGCACGGTCGCGCCCACCGTTGTGCACGCGTCGTAGGCAACCTGGCCGAGGCGCGTGCACACCGGGTGCGCGAAGGCGACGTGCGCGACGAGACCGTTGCCGAAGAACGTGCTGATCCGTCCCTTGGTCCGATCGAAGAACTGATCGGGAATGACGAGATGCTGCGGCACGTACTTCTCCTGCAGCGATCCCACGGCGCTGGCCGAGAGGATGTACTCCACGCCGAGCATCTTCATCCCGAAAATGTTCGCGCGGTAGTTCAGCTCGCTTGGCGTGTAGCGGTGACCGACGCCATGGCGCGCGAGAAACGCGACGCGTTTGCCCCGAATCGTGCCAATGACGTACGGGTCCGACGGATCGCCGAACGGCGTTGTCACCCTCCGCTCTTCACGATCGGTGAGCTCGGTCATGTCGTACAGACCGGAACCGCCTATGATGCCGATTCGAACATCGCCGCTCACTGTCTGCTCCTCGTCGATTCCGCTGCTGGTTGACGCATTCATCTTCCGCCTGAAAGGCCGAAGCTAGCCGCCGTCCGCGCCGATCGCTTCCACGTACGGGCGGCCGCCCTTTTCACGGATGTAGCCGGCGACGATCGTCGGATCGTGCTCGAAGAAGATCAAGTACTCGCGCTCGATCGCTTCCCTGACGAAGGCGCGCTTGAACTCCAGCGTCTTCATCGGATACAGATCGTAGGCCATGATCCACGGCACGTCGACGTGCGCCGTCGTCGGCATCAGGTCCGCCGCGAACACGGCCGTCCGCCCTGCCGATTCGATGTAGATCACCTGGTGGAAGCGCGTGTGCCCATGCGTCCGCCGCACGCGCACGCCCGGCACGATCGCCGCGTCGTCATCGACGAAATCAACGGCGCCCGCTTCGCGGAGCGGCAGGTAATTCTCGTCGAAGTAGCTCGCGCGATTGCGTTCGTGCGGGTGCGTCGCGTCTTCCCACTCGCCGCGGTTGATCACGTAGCGCGCCTTCGGAAAGCGCGGCACGACGGCGCCAGACGGCTGGCGCACGGTGAACCCGCCGGCGTGGTCGAAGTGCAGGTGCGAGGCGAGGACGATTTCGATGTCGTCGGCACGCACGCCCGCCGCCGCGAGCGACGCGTCGAGACTCTCGCGCCGATCGAATCCGTAGATCTCCTGCAGCTTCGCATCCATCTTCTCGCCGGCGCCGGCATCGATGATCATCAGCGGCCCGGTCGCCCGCCGCACCAGCAGCGGGCGCATCGCCATCGAGATGCGGTTGCGATCGTCGGGCGCATTGCGCTTCTCCCACAGCGTGCGCGGGACGACACCGAACATGGCGCCGCCGTCGAGGCGGAAATGGCGGTCGAGAAGGGAAATCAGCTCCAGCTCGCCGAACTTCACTCGCCAGGCTCCTTCGTTCCCTTTTTCTCTTTCGTGTCCTTCGCGTCTTTGAGCTCGATCAGAACACCGTGGGCGCTGGACGGATGGATGAAGGCGACGAGCGAGCCGTGCGCACCGGCGCGCGGTTCCTCGTCGATCAGGCGGACGCCCTTTTCTTTCAGTCGCGCCAGGGCGGCGCGGATGTCGGGCACGCGCAGCGTGAGATGGTGGATGCCGGGACCGCGTCGGGCGATGTACTTCGCGATCGGCGAGTCGTCGGCGGTCCCTTCCAGCAATTCGATCGCCGACTCTCCGGCCGGGATGAAGTGCGCGCGCACGCGCTGCGAGGCGACTTCCTCCGGGGATTCGACGGTTAGGCCGAGCGCGTCCCGGTAAAAGCCGACCGCCTCGCGCAGGTTCGACACCGCAATCCCCACATGGTCGATCGTGGTGCCTGACGCTGCGCGTCCCTTCGCGTCGGCGGCATGGATCGCCCGGGCGAAGATGCGGTCGACCACGGTGTAGGGATCGGTCTCGCGTTCCGCGATCGCGTCCATCAACCGCTCGAACTCGCCGGCCTCCAGCACCGACGTCTCGACGTGCTGGACGAAGCGGTCCGCCATCAACTGCCTGACGCGGAACTCGGCACGCGCGCGCCGGCGTTCGCCGAGCGTCGCGGCGGTGTGGGTGCGGAAGCGCTCGATTTGATCCACCAGTTCCGGGACGCCCTTGCCGGTCGTCGCTTCCGTCTTGACGATTGGAGGCCGCCAGCGCCCCTGGCCGTAGGGTTCGAGCGACAGCATCGCCTCGATTGACGCCGCCGTGCGGTCGGCGCCTTCGCGATCCGCCTTGTTGACCACGAAGATGTCCGCGATCTCCATGATGCCGGCCTTCAGCGCCTGCACTTCGTCGCCGCTACCCGGCACGAGCGTCACGATCGAGACGTCGGCGGTTCGGACGATGTCGACTTCGTCCTGTCCGACGCCAACGGTCTCGATGAGGACGATGTCCTTGCCCGAAGCGTCGAGGACGAGCGCGGCTTCGGCGGTCGCGCGCGCCAGGCCGCCCAGGTTGCCGCGCGTCGCCATGCTGCGGATGAACACGCCGTTGTCGCCGGCGTGCGCCTGCATGCGAACCCGATCGCCGAGGATCGCTCCGCCGCTGTAAGGACTGGTGGGATCGACGGCGATCACGCCGATGCTGCGGCCGCTGCGCCGCAGCTCGGCGATGAGCCGGTCGACGAGCGTGCTCTTGCCCGCGCCGGGCGCGCCGGTGATGCCGATCAGATACGCGCGGCCGGTCTGCGCAAAAACACGGCGCACCAGCTCGGCGCGCTGCGGCGCTTCGTCCTCGATCAGACTGATCGCGCGCGCGACGGCGCGCGGATCCCCCTGGAGGACACGCTCGGAGAGCGTCGGCGGCTGGGTCACGCCAGAAGCTGCCGCGCAATCACGAGACGCTGGATCTCGCTGGTGCCTTCGCCGATCGTGAGCAGCTTGACGTCGCGGAAATACTTCTCGGCGGGATAGTCCTTCACGAAGCCGTAGCCCCCGTGGATCTGCACGCAATCGTCAGCGACCTTGACCGCGGTTTCGCTCGCGTAGAGCTTGGCCATCGCCGATTCGCGCGTCATCCGCTTGCCCTGGTCCTTGAGGTAGGCGGCGCGATAAGTCAGCAGGCGCGCTGCTTCGATCTTCGTCGCGGCATCGGCAAGCTTCCACTGAATCGCCTGGAATGCGGCGATCGGCTGGCCGAACTGGCGCCGCTCCTTGGCGTACTTGCGTGCCGCCTCGTAGGCGCCCTGCGCCAGGCCCACCGAAAGCGCGGCGATGCCGATGCGGCCGGCGTCGAGGACCTGCAGCGTGTTGATGAAACCCTGTCCTTCCTCGCCGAGCATCTGCGCGGCGGGGATTCGGCAGTCCTGGAAGATGACCTCGCTCGTGTCGCTGGCGCGCATCCCGAGCTTGTTCTCTTTTCTTCCCGCGCTCATTCCCGGCGTCCCGTGCTCGACGACGAAGGCCGAGATCCCGCGGTGGCCCTTGGTCCGATCGGTGACGGCCATGACC
>JBKPSE010000490.1:0-9091 GCA_046765855.1 Acidobacteriota bacterium
CGTCCATCCCTCGCGGATGCGCGCGTGACCCCCGACCACACATCGACCAGAGGGCTGCGCCGCAACAGCCGCGTTGGCAGAATCGGGCCGCTCAGCGCCGCTTCGCGCATCGCGCGCCGCGTTTCCGCGGAAGGCGCCGCGACGTACCCGCCGCGGCTGCGCGCATCGGCCTGCTTTCGCACGAGGCTGATTGTGATCTGCCGATAGCGCCCGTCGTCGGCGCGGGTCGGCAGGTAGGTGAGGGTGTAACCGCTGTCGATCTCCGCCGCCGCACGAGCCAGATTCGAAGCCAAGTCGCCGCCGCGCGAGACGGTGCCCCCCGTTTCCGCCACGAGTCTGCCGAGAACCACGGCATCCGCATCCGGCTCGGCAACTGCGGTGCGCGGGTCGAACGCGTAGATAGGCACGTCGTATCGGTTGGCGAATCGCTCGACCACGCCTGCATCAGGCAAACCGCGAACGGTCATGCGCCGCGCCGGGGACGTGAATCCCTCGCTGACGAGCAGGATGGCCGATCGGCCGGGCGCCGATCCGAGTTGGGTCGCAAGGGCGCGCAGACCGGAGAGCACCACTTGCGCGCGTCCGGCCTCGACGAGCGCAGGCGCGCGCCCGAGCGTTTCCTCTTCCAGCAGATTGCGAGGGGCGAGCTGCCCCTTGCGTCCTTCGAAGGACGCGATCGCCGCGCGCAAGGACTCGCGATCGGTAGTCAGGCGGATCGCGGTCAGTGGATCGAGCGGTTTCAAGACGACCGCGAGGTCATCAGGTCGAAGCCGTTCGGCCGCGAAGGTCGTCAGCGCGTCGCGCACGTTCGCCGTCTCAGCCGGGTCCACGTGGAATTCGTCCAGAAGGATGGCGACGCGTCGAGGCTCGGGCTTCCGCGCCTCGACCGAGAGCAGCTGCTGGACGACGCCGTCTTCGCGCAGCTCGAAGTCTTTTGCGCCGAGACCCGTGACCGGTTTTCCGACACGGTCGGTGACGATAGTGGAGATGCGGACGTGCTCGGGCGCGTCAGACGCCGCCTGAACGGTGACGGCGAGGAGCAGAGCTGCGATGAAGGTGCGCCGGAACACGGGTATCTCGCCGCGATCTTACGATGGAAACCGATTGCAGACAGGGGCCTTTTGGTATTACCGTCGCTGACGACCAGTCAGGAGGAGGCCAAATGACCCGATGGGCGCCGTTCGCAGCCCTTCTCGTATTGCTCGCCGTTCCCGTTCCTTCACACGCACAGCAGTTCAGAGCCAACATCACCGGTACCGTCATCGACGCGCAGGGCGGCGTCGTCCCCGGCGTGACCGTCACCGCGCTGAACACCGAAACCAACGTCGCGACCGAAGCGGTCACCAACGAGCGCGGCGTCTACAGCATCCAGCAGCTCACGCCCGGCCAGTATCGAGTGTCGGCGACGCTGTCCGGCTTCAAGACTTTCGTCCGCGAAGGCCTGACTCTCCACACGGCGGAGACGGTTACGGTCAATGTCACGCTGGCGACCGGCGCCGTCGAAGAGACGGTGACGGTGAGCGCGCAGACGACCAACGTCGAATCGAACGAATCCACGATCGCGCAGACGATCGAGAACAAGCGGATTTCCGAGCTGCCGCTCAACGGCCGTCAGGTCTACATGCTGCTGCAGTTGACCCCGGGCACGATTTTCACGCAGACGACGTTCGGCGCCACCGGGTTTTCCGGCACGCGCGCCTGGGACGTCAACGGCTCGCTGACGATTCACGGCAGCCGCACCGGCAACAATGAGTTCCTGATCGAAGGGGCGCCGAGCTCCGGCACCGGCGGCGGGACGGGCGCGTGGAACTACGCTCCGCCGGTCGACGCGATCGAAGAGTTCAAGGTCTCGACCTCCAGCGTGGATGCGTCGTTCGGGCGCACGAGCGGCGGCGTCGTCAACATGGCCTTCCGATCGGGAACCAACCAGATGCGTGGATCCGGGATCCTGCTGCACCGCGGCACCTGGCTGGATGCCAACCAGATCCAGAACATCCGCAACAAGATCTCGAACAAGGAGCACAAGTATTTCAACGGGGAAGGGATGATGAGCGGACCGATCCGTCCGGGCAAGACCTTCTTCATGGGCGGCTACCAGGGCTTCTACGAGAACATTCCCTTCCCGACCACTCGTACGGTTCCGACCGCGGCGCAGCTGCACGGCGATTTCTCGCAGACGACGACGGCGAACGGCACGCCGATCATCATTTACGATCCGGCGACCACCGTGTGCACGCCGAACTTCACTTCGTGCACGCGCCAGGCGTTCCCTGGAAACGTCATTCCGGAGAATCGCTGGAGCCCGATCGCAAAGGCGCTGCTGCCGTACATCCCGAAGGAGAATGCGACACCGAGCAACCTCGCCGGTTCCAGCAACTTCGTCAGTTCTCCGAACCTCGGGCGCTATCGCTACAATTCGTACCTGACTCGCATCGACCACGTCTTCAATCCCAATCACCGCCTCTCGTTCAGCAACAGCGCGAACTGGGGCATCGAGTACCGCAACGAGAACGCGCTGCCCGAGCCGGCAATCCGCAGCGACAACTATCCGACGCATCGCAACCACTACCTGGCGACCGTCGACGACAACCACACCATCGGCACGACAATGTTGTGGAACATGCGGTTCTCGTGGGATCGGTTCGACGAGCCGCATGAAAAGGTCTACGGCAACGTCGATCCAAAGCTGCCGTTCACCGGTCAGTACCAGTTGACCGGTCCGCCCTTCCCGCAGATCAACTTCGATGCCTACGAAGACATGTTCCCGCGCACGTTCCGCCGGCCGAAGAACGACGCCTACTCGGCGAGCACGACCCTGTCCAAGACGCTTGGGCGCCATCTGGCCAAGATCGGCGGTGAGTATCGGGCGTATCAGTTCTACCGTCAGGACGAGGTCGCGTCGAACGGCTCGTTCACCTTTGGTAACAATTTCACGCGCCGCGATCCGCTGAGCAACAGCGGCGCCGCGTCGGGGAACGAATTTGCCACGTTCCTGCTCGGGCTGCCAACCAGCGGCAACGTCGTCATAGGGACGCCGCGCACGGAGCAGTATCGCTACTACGCCGCATTCATCCAGGACGACTGGAAGATCGGAGCGCGCGCGACGCTGAATCTCGGCCTGCGCTACGACTATCAGCCGCCGGTGACGGTGAAGGACAACCTCACCGTATCGGGATTCGACTTCAACGCCGTCAACCCGCTGCAGTCGCAGCTGCCGCAGGGCGCGAACACGATCAATCCGGCCACAGGGCAGCCACTGACGCTGAAAGGCGGGTTGCTCTACGCCAACCGCGGCGGGCCGAAGGCGCCGTTCAAGTCCGACTGGAACAACATCCAGCCGCGCGTCGGCTTCACCTACAAGGTGAACGACTGGCTGCTCGCGCGCAGCAACTACGGCCGCTCGTATCTCGGTCTGTCCAGCAGCGGCCAGAACGGCGTCTACACCACCGACTTCCAGCGGACGACCCCGTTCATTGCGACGGCGCCCGGTGGCGTCGATCCGGGCACGCCGTGGGCCAATCCCTTCCCGTCAGGATTCCTGCAGCCGCTCGCCGGAGAGCTCGGGCTGCTGACGGCGCTGGGCACCAATCCGACGATTCCAAATCCCGACTACGAGATCCCGTACACCGATCAATGGATGGCAGGAGTCGACATCCAGATGCCGTGGAAGATCGGGCTCGACGTCGCCTACGTGGGCAACCAGGTCAGTAAGCTGGGCGTCAGCCGCAACCTGAATGCGATCCCGAAGTTGGAAAATGACAAGGCGATCCCGAGTCTGGGCGGCAACACCGGTTACCTGAACGTGACGTTCACCAATCCATTCGCCGGGCTCGTGCCGGGGCAGGGGTTGAACCAGAACACGGTGTCACGCGGGCAGCTGCTGCGTCCGTATCCGCAGTTCACCGGGCTGACCATGAACCGCCTGAATCTCGGCTCGGCGTATTACAACGCGCTCGAAGTCGCGGCGACGCGGCGCTACAGCAACGGCATCATGCTGGCGGTGAACTACACCTTGATGAAGCTGGAAGACCAGGTCAACTTCTTCACCGACTACGACACCAAACCGTACCGCGACCTGCAGGGCGACCAGCGGCGGAACCGGCTCGTCATCACCACGCTGATCGATCTGCCGTTCGGTCCGGGCAAGGCGCTCGGCGGCAACACGCACGGCCTGGTGGCGGGACTGATCGGCGGCTGGCAGTTCAACGCCATCGGCGAGATCCAGTCGGGTCGCCCGTTGGCGCTCAACGGGGCCGCGATTCAGCTCGATGAGGACGTGGCGCTGCCGAAGAGCGAGCAGTCATTCTCGCGCTGGTTCGACAACAGCAGCACCGCGCTGAACAATCCGAGACCGGACGGAACGTTCGCCTGGAGCGTACTCGGGCCGAACGACTACCGCGTGGTCAAGCAGCGCTTCCACGACGTCAACGAGCCGACCGAACCGCAATGGGCGTTCTCGCTGTTCAAGAACACGCGCGTGACCGAGACAGTGAACATGCAGCTGCGCCTCGAGGCGTTCAACGTCTTCAACACTCGCGTCTACGGCGCACCCAACACCGATCCCCGCAGCGCCAACTTCGGCATCGTCGACACCGCCAGCCAGGTGAACTTCCCGAGGACGCTGCAGTTGGGAGTGAGGTTCGGATTCTGATCGGGAAATCGCGGACTCGGAAATCGGGAAATTAAAGAACCGCGAACAAAAGAAAAGGGGAATCGGATTCGTCCGATTCCCCTTTCGATTTCCCGATTGCGAGATTCGATCTACAGCGTGAGCTTGAAACTGCTGCGGTACTCGCGCCGGAGCAGATCGTTCGCCGTCGTCGCGTTGGTGATGCGCATGTTTTGCGCGTCGTAGTAGATCTTGGTGCGGGCGCGCAGCGAGACCACGCCGAGCAGCATCACCTCGACCAGCCGCGCCGCGTAATCGAACGGCGATGACGCGGGGGTAATCCCTTTGGCGGCTTCAACCCAGTTCATTTCGTGCGAGGTCTTGATGCGCGGCAGCGTCTCCTTCGGCTTGCCGTAGGAATCGTGCAGCGATTGCGGCAGCAGGCGAGGGTTGTAGCCGTAGGTTTCGTGCATCAGCTTGCCCTTGCTGCCGATGAACATGACGCCGCCGCCCGGATCGACCTGCTCCTTGTAGACCATGCGGCCGTTGCGCTCAATCATCTCGTCGCTGAATTCGGCCGGTCGCGGCGGCAGCAGTCCGCCGTCGTACCAGGTCATCTTCACCGCCGGCTTGTTGCCGCGCGCCGCGAACTCGAAATAGGTCGTGGTCGCATTCGGGAAACAGACGTCGTTGAACGGCGTCGAGATCGTCTCCACGCTGGTGGGCATGTCGAGCTCGAGCGACCAGAACGGGAAGTCGATCAGGTGCGCGCCCATATCGCCGAGCGCTCCCTGTCCCCAGTCCACCCAACCGCGCCAGTTGAACGGGTGATAGACGGGGTGGTAATCCACGTACGGCGCGACGCCGAGGAAGAGATCCCAGTTGAGCGTGCTCGGTACCGGCGTGCCTTCCGCCGCCAGCGCTGCCGCGAGCCGCTGTTCGACGGCGCGGCCGTTCCATCCCAGTCCCTGCGAGGACTGACCGTTGGCGTTCGTCGCCGACATGCCCTCCCGCGACGGCATCGCCTTCGGCCGCGGCAGTCCCTGCGGCCAGTAGCCGAGCGGACGGTTCGTCCACACGTGCACTTCCTTGACGTCGCCGATCGCGCCCTGCTGGATGTATTCGACAGTCGTCCGGCTCTCGAATCCCGAGTGCCCCTGGTTGCCCATCTGCGTGGCGATCTTCGGGTTCTCCTTGGCTTTCTTCGCCAGCGCGCGCGCCTCTTCGACCGACCAGCAGAGCGGCTTCTGCACGTAGACGTGCTTGCCGAGATCCATCGCGGCGAGCGCGATTGGCGCGTGCATGTGATCCGGCGTCGCCACGATGACGGCGTCGATATCCTTCTGCTGCGCCAGCATCTCGCGGTAATCGCTGTAGCGCTTGGCCTTCGCCACCTGTTCGACGACGCGCTGCATGACGTCGACAGGGACGGGAGCGCGCGCCGGATCCTGCGGTCCCTGCGCCTGCGCGCCGCGCTGATTGCCGCCGCCCTGGTTCTGCGGATTGCGCCGCTGCTCGAGCTGCTGCGCGTAGCGGTCGATGGATTTCTGCGCGTAGTCCCAGTCGACATCGCAGATGGCGACGATGTTCTGGCTGCCCACGGCCATGGTGTTGTTGTGGCCCATGCCGCCGATCCCGACGGTGGCGATGTTGAGAAGATCGCTCGGGGCGGTGAAGCCCTTGCCCAGCACGTGCCGCGGAACGATGGTGAGTCCGGCGCCGGTGATCGCGGCGGTCTCGATGAAATGCCGGCGCGACACGCCCTTGTTCTTGTCGTCCATAACGCCCCCTTTGCGCGCGCTCATGATATACCTTCCGGTCATGAAAACGATGTCATTTGCCGCTATCGGCTTCGCGGTCGCGCTGACCGCCGCGCCTGCGGCTCAGCAACCCGGACCGTGGAAGTCGCTGTTCGACGGGAAGAGCCTCGATGCCTGGCGCATCTACAAATCGGATCGGGCCCCGAAGCTGTGCGGACCCGAAGAGACCACCGCCTGCTGGCAGATCAAGGACGGCATCCTGCAGAAGGACGGCAACGCCAACGATCTCGCCTCGAAGGAACAGTTCGGCGACTTCGAGCTCGAGCTCGAGTGGAAGATTGGTGAAGCCGGCAACAGCGGAGTCTTCTATCGCGGCACCGAGGAATACAACGCGATTTACTGGAGCGCGCCCGAGTATCAGCTGCTCGACAACATCAACGCCGCCGACAACAAGAAGGACAACCATCTCGCCGGATCGGTTTACGATCTCTACGCCGCGCCGAAGGATGCGGCGAAGCCGGCCGGCGAGTGGAACCAGACGCGAATCGTGGCCAGGGGCACGCACGTCGAGCACTGGTTGAACGGAACGAAGGTCGCGCAGTACGACGTCGGCAGTCCCGACTGGGACGCCGCGTATGCCGCGAGCAAATTCAAGTCCTATGCGAACTTCGCCAAGGCGCCGAAGGGCTACCTGGGTATCCAGGGCAATCATCCGGGAACGCTGGCGCTGCGCAACATCCGTATCCGGGAGCTCTAGATGAAGACGAAATTTGCGACGGCAGTCCTGGTGGCCGCGTCCGCGGCTGCTCTCGTGGGGCAACAGGCGCAACAGACACAGCCGCCGGCAACCACGACGCAGGCGCAGCCGCCGGCGCCGACCGGGTATCAGGACACGCCGATGCAGCCGAATGGCAAGTGGCACATCCACGACGGCACCCGGCCGCAGCCGACGGTCGTCAAACCCGGGCCCTACGTCGAGACGCAGCCGCCCGCCGACGCAGTCGTGCTCCTCGGCGCCGGCACCGATCTGAGCAAGTGGCAGATGCAGCAAGGCGGCGGTCCGGTGACGTGGCCAATCGCCGACGGCGTGCTCTCGAGCGGCAAAGGCTTCATTCAAACGAAGCAGAATGACTTCACCGACTATCAGCTTCACGTGGAGTTCGCGACGCCGTCGGAAGTCAAAGGCAACAGCCAGGGCCGCGGCAACAGCGGCGTCTTCCTCAACGGCGTGTTCGAGATCCAGGTCCTCGACAGCTACGACAACATCACCTACCCGGACGGCCAGGCGTCCGCGATGTACGGACAGTACCCGCCGCTGGTCAACGCGTCGCGTCCTCCTGGCGAGTGGCAGACGTACGACATCATGTTCACGGCGCCGCGGTTCAACGGCGACAAAGTCGAGAAGCCGGCGACGGTGACCGTGCTGCACAACGGCGTGCTCGTGCACAACGCGCGCGCGTTCTGGGGCCCGACCGCGCACAAACTGAATCCGCCTTATCAGCCGTCGAACGCCAAGGGTCCGATCGGGCTGCAGGATCACGGCAATCCCGTGCGCTTCCGCAACATCTGGATCCGTCCGATCAAGGACAACTCATAAACCGAGCACTCCTTCCGCTGCTTGCGGCGGCCCTCGTCATCGGGCCGCCGCAGCCGCCGCCCTATCGCAACGCGGCGCTGCCGGTGGAGCAGCGCGTTCGGGATCTTCTCGGGCGTATGACGCTCGAGGAAAAGTTCTGGCAGCTGTTCATGATTCCGGGGGATCTCGACGATCCCTCGCACGACTATTCCAAGGGCATCTTCGGCCTGCAGATTTCTTCCGGCTCCGGCGCCGCCGCGGCGCGAGCACACGCCGAGCGCATCAACGCCATCCAACGCTATTTCGTGGAGCGGACGCGGCTCGGCATTCCGATCATTCCATTCGACGAAGCCGTCCACGGCCTCGCCCGCGACGGGGCGACGATGTTTCCGCAGGCGATCGCGCTCGCCGCGACGTGGAATCAGGACCTGATGGACCGCGTGGCGTCCGCGATAGCCTTGGAAACCCGAAGCCGCGGCGTTCGTCAGGTGCTGTCGCCGGTGGTCAACATTGCCGACGATGTGCGGTGGGGACGCGTGGAAGAGACTTACGGGGAAGATCCCTACCTCGCCTCCGAGATGGGTCGCACGTTCGTGACCGCGGTCGAGCGCGCAGGCCTGATCGCGACGCCCAAGCATCTCGTTGCCAATGTCGGAGACGGCGGCCGCGACAGCTATCCAATCGAGTACAGCGAGCGCAGGCTTCAGGAACGCTATCTGCCGCCGTTCGACGCGGCGATTCGCGCCGGCCGCGCGCGGTCGGTGATGACCGCGTATAACTCGGTCGACGGGCTGCCGGCGACGCAGAACCCGCGGCTGCTGAACGATCTGCTGAAGAAAACGTGGGGCTTCACCGGGTTCGTCATTTCCGATGCTGCCGCCACGGGCGGCGCGACGGTGCTGCACATGACCGAGCCGAATACGCCGGTCGCGGCGCAGCATGCGTGGGAAGCCGGACTCGACGTCGTTTTTCAATCGTCGTACGGACAGCAGCGGCCGTATCTCGACGCGGTGCAGCGCGGCCTGGTATCCACGGCGGTGATCGACGCCGCCGTTGCGCGCGTGCTCCGGGCGAAGTTCGAACTCGGGCTGTTCGAGCAGCCCTACGTCGACGTCGATGCCGCGGCGCGCGCGAATGGGGCTGCCG
>JBKPSE010000491.1:0-15062 GCA_046765855.1 Acidobacteriota bacterium
AAGCACGCCTGCAGATGCAACGGCACGGGGTAATACACCTCCGTGCCGATGCCGCGGTCCGCGAGCTGCGACCGCAGGCGATCGCGATCCTTGACGCGGATCACGAACTGATTGAAGACATGTTCGCGATCCGGCAACTCCACCGGCAACGTCATGTGGTGCGTCACGCCGCGCTCGGAAAACAGCCGCATATAGGTGTGCGCGTTGGCGCGGCGCTTCGCCGCCCATCGATCGAGGTGCGGAAGCTTGACCCGGAGAACGGCCGCCTGCAGCGCGTCGAGCCGGAAGTTGCCGCCGATGCGCGCATGATAGTACTTCGGCTGCGCGCCGTGATTGCGCAGCAGCCTGACCGCGCCAGCCAGGGCATCATCGTTGGTCGTGACCAGCCCGCCATCGCCGAACGCGCCGAGATTCTTGCTCGGGAAGAATGAGAAACAACCCAACGCGCCGATGGCCCCCGCGGACTGTCCCCTGTAGCGGGCGCCGATTGCCTGACACGCGTCCTCGACGATCGGGATCCCGGTACGACGGGCAATTGCCACCAACGGCTCCATGTCCGCCGTCCCGCCGAAGAGGTGCACCGGCATGATCGCGCGCGTACGCGGGGTAATTGCAGCCTCCACCGCGGCGGGATCGATGCCGTAGGTGACCGGATCGATGTCCACCATGACCGGAGTGGCGCCGAGTCTGGCGACGCAGCCGGCGGTCGCGAAGAACGAATAGGCGCTGGTGACGACTTCGTCGCCAGGACCGATCCCAAGCGCCATCAGCGCGACGAGGATCGCGTCGGTTCCCGACGACACGCCGATCGCATGCCGGACGTCCAATCGATCGCCGAGCTCACGCTCGAGCGCCTCGACCTCGGGTCCGAGAATGAAATGCTGCGAATCGCAGACGCGAGTGATGGCGGCGAGCAGATCGTCGCGGATCGGCTCGTATTGAGCTTGCAGGTCGAGCAGCGGCACCTTCATCGCAGTCTGTCCTCGGGGATGTCTCGGTTGACGAATGAAACCAGCAGCGCGCCGGCGGCGGCGCCGGCGACGTTGCAGACCACGTCCTGCGTGGACGGGAAGCGCTTGAGGCTGTACAGCTGCACGAACTCGGTGAAGACCGACAGCAGCAATGCCAGGCTGACTGCTGGGATCAGCGGCCTCCGCCACATGCCGGCGCGAACCATGGCTGCGCCAAGCGGTAAGTACAGCATGACGTTCAACACGATGTCACGAAGGCGCACCGGCGGCGAGGCGAACGGAATCCACGCCACTGTTTCCCAGGCCGCATAGCTGCGGCATCCCGATACGGGCAACGCCGCAGAAAGCACCAGCAGAACCGCCGCGATCAGAAGACGCACCTGTCACGCCGCCGCGATCGCCGCGGCGCGGCGCCGCCGCGCGAGCGCGCGCAGCGCAAACCCCAGCGCAACGGGATCGTGCCGGACGGTGCCGTCCGGAGCGGTGATCGCGATGTCGCCGGTCACGACGCGGGCCCGGCAGGTCCACGGCTGTCGTGCGTCATATACAACGGGCTGCGCCCCTTGCTCGGCGTACTTCGCCAGCGCCAGCGCGGACAACGGTCGCCGGTTCACCAGGACGTAGTCAAAGAGATCGTGTCCCGTGTTGTCGCGCAGCGCCGCGAGATGATCGGCAAGAGTGAATCCGTCGGTCTCGCCTGGCTGGGTCATCAAGTTGGCGACGTAGACTTTCGGAATCGTCAGCCGCGCCATCGTGTCGGCCACGTGATCCACGAGCAGAACCGGCAGCGAGCTCGTATACAGACTGCCTGGTCCAACCACCACGAGGTCCGCGTCCGCGAGCGCCTCGAGCACGCCCGGACCAGCAGTGGCGCCGGCGGTCAGGCACACTCGCAGGATGCGCGTCCGCTGGCGGGCGATCGCCGTTTCACCTTCGACCTCCGACCCGTCTGCAAACCGCGCTCGAAGGTGGACGTCATCCAGCGTCGCTGGGAGCACCCGGCCCGAGACGCCCATCATCTCGCCGAGCGTCTCGATCGCTTCGAGAAAGTTGCCGTGCACGCCGTTGAGCGCCGCCAGCAGCAGATTCCCGACCGGATGGCCGCATGCGGAATCGGCATCGCGCGAGCGATCGTGCAGGATCGCGGCGAGCCGGGATGGCTCCTGCACCAGTGCGCCCAGACAGTTTCTGATGTCGCCCGGCGGCAGCATTCCCATCGCGTCGCGCAGCGTACCGGAGCTTCCACCGTCGTCCATCACGGTGACGATGCCGGTGATCGGCGGATTGACGTGCCCGCCCTCGCAGGTTCGCAGCAGGCCCCTGAGAACGGCCGGCAGTCCGGTGCCGCCGCCGAGCGCGACGATGCGGGACTCGCGGCCCTGAGGGAAGGTCAGGGGAGCGGCCGGTATGGACATGGGCGATGGAGCCACGAAGCAGGAGGAGGCAAGCGAAATGCCCGGGCTGGAAGGTGCTTTTCAAGCGGATTCGCGCACCACGCTGGCTTAACACCTCCGTATGGCAGGCAAAAGTCTGCGTCGATGGCGACTTCAAAAAACCGCATCGTTGATAGATCCGGCGACCAGGTGGGCTCCTGCGAGCGAGGACGAACGTCTACTCGGCGCACACGCTCAGGCGTCTGAGCACGGCCCGCGAGCGCGCACGCGCGGTCAACGATTGGGGCGACGGGAGCGCGATCCGGTCAGTCCGGAATGGCGCCCGTACGCGGGATGTCGACAGGAAATCGCATGGCCGCGTCGCCGATCGAGGGATGCGTATGCTGGTACACGTGCGACGCCGCGGTTTCGATCCGCAGCGTATACGCGATGGGCAGCTGGTCCAGCAACGCGACGACTGCCTTGAGGACGGCGGGGGCGAACGTGTTCTCGTCCTCCGGCGTCAGCGACGAAATAAAGCGAATGTCCATGCGGCCTCGACGAGAATAGCAACTACGGTCGATTTCGATTTTGCAATGCGCGTTCCGCCTGCCTCATCCTTCGGGTAATTGGATAATCGTGAGTTTCGCGTTCCCATGTCAGCAGATGTCTGACAGATCGCGACCTATTTTCGCGGGCGCGCTGGAAAATTCCGATCGGATTCCTGCAACTCAGGATGCGCCGATGCGTATGGCGGCCGTCTCGGCGCCGCCTCTCGCGCGCCTCTGGCACGTGCCGTGCTCTGGCTGATGCGTTTGGCCTTGGATGCTTGGATGCGGCGTGCGCGCGAGCCACGAGAGCCCGCGACACTCGCCATTGACCGACCCCCCGTTGGAGGCGCCCGCGCGAAACCGGCTGCCGTGAGCACACGCGAGGATCGTCGCGCCGTCATCGCGCGTGCGGACCGCGCGGCGTACGTGCTCGCCCGCCGGCTCGCGAGCACCGTCGATCCGCAGGCCGTGCACGACCGCATCGTGCAGGCGATGACACGCGTGGTCGACGCCGAACTGGGCGCGCTGGCGCTGTACGCCGTCGAAGATCGCGCGCTGCGGATTGTCAGTACCGCGGGCTATCCGCACACGATCGTCGAACATGTTCGCCTGCAGCCCGATCAAGGCATCATCGGCCGTGTGTTCGCGTCAGGACGCGCATTTCTGCGCAACGTCCCAGCCCCCGGCGCTCAGCGGCCGCACCGTCCCCGCTATCGCACCGACTCGAGCATCGTGATTCCGCTGCAGCTCGCAGGCGCCCGCCTGGGCGTCGTCAGCGTGGCGGATCCATTGACGCGCGAGACGTTCACGCCAGCCGACGTGCTGGCGATGCGCCGGCTGGTGCCCGCGGCGATGCTCGCGCTCGAACGTCTGGCCAGCAGGCGCGAGCTCGATCGGGTCGCAAGCGCCGCGCGCGTCGATGCGGTGACCGGCCTCGTCAACCGCCGCTATCTGCAGAACCGCCTGGAAGCGGAGATCGAACGCGCCCACCGTCTCAATCAGCCGCTGGCGGCGATTCTGCTGGACGTCGACGACTTCAAACAGGTGAACGACACGTTCGGGCACGTTGAGGGCGACAAGCTCCTTTGGGAGATCGCCCAAATCGTTCGCGACAGTGTGAGGATTTTCGACGTCTGCGCCCGCTATGGCGGCGAGGAATTCGCCGTGCTCCTGCCCGGCGCGACCGAAGCGGTGGTGCGGCAGGTGGCCGAGCGCGTCCGCCGCACCGTCGAGGAGGCCTTCACCGACGCGGTCGCCGGTCCTCGCATCACCGTCAGTGCGGGGGTCGCGCTGATGGCGCCGCGCGATACCGCCGAGCAGCTGGTACGGCGAGCCGACGCAGCCCTGCTGGCCGCAAAAGCAGAGGGAAAGAACGTCGTGCGGTTCGCCTCCTCCTGACGCGCACGGACGCTTCAACCGTCTGTTCTTTTCCGGCGAGCCCCTCGTATATAATTCGCGTCTGCCGGAGGGGTCGCGGCTGCCTACGCGGTGGTCAGTGTCGTTCCCGCCGCCCCCTATGCTCAGTACCACACAGGAACCCGTGGCTCTCATCGGGCAGAGTCCCGCCCTCGAAGCGGTGCGCGCGGAGATCGAATATGCCTCCCGCTGCGACGCCAAGGTGCTGATCACGGGGGAGAGCGGCGTCGGCAAGGAGGTGGTCGCCCGCCTCGTGCACGCGCGCAGCCGGCGCAACCGCGCTCCGCTGGTCACCGTCAACTGCGCCGCACTCACCGAAACGCTCCTCGAAACCGAGTTGTTCGGCCACGTCCGCGGCAGCTTCACCGGCGCGGTCCGCGATCGGGCCGGCGTGCTCGAGGCGGCGAACCGCGGCACCGTGTTCATGGACGAGATCGGGGAGACCACGCCGCGCATGCAGGGTCTGCTGCTGCGGTTTCTCGAGACCGGGGAAATCCAGCGCGTCGGGTCCGATCGGGCCGACAACCGCGTCGACGTCCGCGTGATCGCCGCCACCAACCGCAACCTGCTCGACAGCGTGCAGGAAAAGACGTTCCGCGAGGACCTGTACTACCGCCTCAACGTCATTCATCTGCGCGTGCCGCCGTTGCGCGAACGGCTGGAAGATGTACCGCCGCTGCTGACGCGATTCCTGGAGCAGTTCGCCCGCAGCTACGGTTTGCCGACGCCGCAGGTCTCCGCGACCGCGCTCGAGCATCTGATGGCCTACTCGTGGCCGGGCAACGTGCGCGAGCTGAAGAATCTGGCGGAGCGCCTTGTCGTTCGCGCCGACGCGCGTCCGATTGAGCTGCAGGATCTGCCGCTCGACGTGCTGCGCGGCGCCGCGGCTCCGCCTGCGCCCAATCCCACTGCCGCGCCGGCGGTACGGCCGGCGCCGATCGCCGTCGACCGCGTGGACGATCTGTTCGACCGCCTGGTGACGCGGCGGGAGAGTTTCTGGACGGCGGTCTATCCCTTGTTCATGGACAGGGACATGACGCGGGACGAACTGCGGGCGATCGTGCGCAAGGGTCTGGAGCGCACGTCGGGCAGCTACCGCGTGCTGGTCGATCTGTTCAACATGGCGCCGGGGGACTACAAGCGCTTCCTGAGTTTCCTGCGCAAGCACCAGTGCCACGAGGCGTTTCAGCCGTTTCGCACGGCGAATGGCCGCGTCGACCCGGAAACGGGCGCCAACTGATCGGGAAGCGGGGAATTGCAGCTAGCTTCGGCGGTCGGTGATCAGCTCACCGAGCTGGCTGGCAGACACCGGCTTGACGAGATACACGCCGCCGAGATGCTCTGCTTCGCTGCGCAGCACCTGATCGTCGAATCCTGAGAACACGATCAACCGCGTGGCGGGATTCACATCCTTCGCCAGCACACCGAGCTGCAGCCCGTTGAAAGCGCCGAGCCGCACATCCGTCAGCAGCACATCGAATGGTTGCTCGTGCAGCTTGCGCCGTGCGGCTTCGAACGTGGAACAGGCGACAACGTTGTAATCGGGCAGTTCGTCCGCCAACGCGCGTTCGAGGGCTTCCAGCAGGGGCAGGTCATCGTCCACGACAAGGGCTTGGCGCTTCTGCACCGGAACGTCTAAGCTCGACTCGGACGTCGTCATCAAGGCTCAATCTACACCATTCATCGAATGTAGTCATGCTGTTGATATCGTCGCTTCGCTTCGAGGAACACACCACGCCGCCCGGTCATCCCGAGCGGCCCGAACGCGCCGAGGTGTTCACGGCGACGGCAAACGCCTGGCAGGATCGAAACGGACGTGTCGCTGCGCCGCGGCCGGCCACGCGCGAGGAGTTGCTGCGCGTGCACGATGCGGCGCACGTCGACGCGATCGCGCAGACGCACGGCCGCGCGGTGATGCTCGACCCCGACACGTTCACCTCGCCCGAGTCGTACGAGATTGCGCTGCTGGCTGCCGGCGCCGCCGTGCAGGCGGCCGAACACGCACTCGATACCGGCGAGACGGCGTTCGCCCTGGTCAGACCTCCGGGGCATCATGCGGAACGCGACCGAGCCATGGGCTTCTGTCTTTTCAACAACGTCGCCGCCGCAGCGGCCGCGGCGATCGCGCGCGGTCTGTCGCGCGTGGCAATCGTCGACATCGACGTGCATCACGGCAACGGCACGCAGCAGATGTTCTACGACAGCGCGCAGGTCTTGTACGTGTCGACGCACCAGTTTCCGTTCTACCCGGGAACGGGCGCGGCGGAGGAGACCGGCATTGGCAAAGGCAAGGGGTTCACGCTGAACGTGCCGCTGGCAGCGGGAGCGACCGATGCGGTTTATGCGACGGCCTACGCGCGCATCGGCGAGCGGCTGCACGAGTACCATCCGGAGCTGCTGCTCGTTTCGGCAGGCTATGACGCGCACGCGGACGATCCGCTCGCATCGATGCGGGTCTCTACGGCCGGCTACGCCGCGATCATCCGCGCGCTGAAGAAGACGACGGAGTGGATCGGCTGTCCGATGGCGCTGGTGACGGAGGGTGGCTACGATCTCGAGGCGCTGCGCGGATGTCTGGAAGCGACGCTCGAGGTTCTCGCGGAAACCCCGGTATAATTTAAGGATCGTGCCGGAGTACAAGCCGCAATCTATCGAGAAGAAGTGGCAGGAGCGATGGCGCTCCTCGCGCGCATTCGAAGTCAGCGAAGACTCGTCCAGGCCGAAGTTCTACTGCCTGGAGATGTTTGCCTATCCGTCCGGACACGCGCACGTCGGACACGTCCGCAACTACATGATCGGGGACGTCGTCGCGCGCATGAAGCGGATGCGCGGCTTCAACGTGCTGCATCCGTTCGGCTGGGACGCCTTCGGGCTGCCGGCGGAGAACGCGGCGATCAAGAACGGCACGCATCCCGAAACCTGGACGCTCGAGAACATCGCGCACATGAAAGGGCAGCTGCAGCGCCTCGGCATCAGCTATGCCTGGGAGCGCGAGATCGCAACCTGCCTGCCCGAGTACTACAAGTGGAACCAGTGGCTGTTCCTCAAGATGCTGGAGCGCGGGCTGGCCTACCGCAAGCGTTCGAGCGTCAACTGGTGCCCGAGCTGCCAGACGGTCCTGGCCAACGAACAGGTGGTCGATGGCGGCTGCTGGCGCTGCGGCACGCCGGTGACGACGCGCGAGCTGGAACAGTGGTTCTTCAAGATCACGCACTACGCCGACGAACTGCTGGACGGCATGGAACAGCTCGGTGAGTGGCCCGAGAAGGTCCTCACGATGCAGACCAACTGGGTCGGCCGCTCCGAAGGCGCGCGCGTGCGCTTCAGGATCGATGACGCCAGCGAGATCGAAGTCTTTACTACTCGCATCGATACGATCTACGGAGCCAACTTCATCGTCCTCGCGCCCGAGCATCCGCTGGTGCAGCGGTTTGCCGACGAGTCCGGCGATCCGGCCGGCTTCCGCGCCAAGGTCCAGAAATTCACCGCGCAGGATCGCTCCGCGCGGCTGACGGGCGACGTCGAGAAGGAAGGGTTCGACACGGGCCGCACGGCGATCAATCCGTTCACCGGCAAGCCGGTGCCGATCTGGGTCGCCAACTTCGTGCTGATCGACTATGGCACCGGCGCGGTGATGGGCGTGCCGGGTCACGACCAGCGCGATTTCGAGTTCGCGCGCAAGTACAACCTGCCCATCACGGTCGTGGTGCAGAAGCCGGATCAGCCGCTCGATGCGGCCACGATGAGCGAGGCGCACGCCGGCGAAGGCGTGCTCGTGAACTCCGGCGACTGGAACGGGCTCGCATGGGAAGAGGCCAACCGCAAAATGACGGCGGAGGCTGAGAGGCGAGGGATCGGCACAGGAACGGTTCAGTATCGGCTGAAGGACTGGGGCATCTCGCGCCAGCGCTATTGGGGGACGCCGATCCCGGTGATCTACTGCGACAAGGATGGGACCGTTCCGGTGCCTTACGCCGAATTGCCCGTCGTCCTGCCGAAGACCGCGGAGTTCAGCGGCCGCGGCGACTCGCCGCTCGGCCAGATCGCCGAGTTCGTCAACGTAACGTGTCCTGCCTGCGGCGGGCCCGCGCGGCGCGAGACCGACACGATGGACACCTTCGTCGATTCATCGTGGTACTTCTTCCGGTTCTGCGATCCGAAGAACGACGAGCTCCCGTTCGATCCGGCAAAGGTCGGCTACTGGGGGCCGGTCGATTTCTACAGCGGCGGCGTCGAGCACGCGATCCTGCACCTGATCTACTCGCGGTTCTTCACGCGCGTCTTCCGCGATCTCAGCATGACGCACCTGGCCGAGCCGTTCGCGCGTCTGCTGACGCAGGGCATGGTCTTGAAGAACGGCCAGGTCATGTCGAAGTCGAAGGGCAACGTCGTTGACCCCGACGACATGATTCAGAAGTACGGCGCCGATGCGCTGCGTCTCTACGTCATGTTCGTCGCCCCGCCCGAGAAGGAAATCGAATGGACGGACGCAGGCCTCGAGGGCAGCTGGCGCTTCCTGGCCCGGGTGTGGCGCCTGGCGGACTCGCTGGCCGAGACCATCGGGGGAGAAGGCATTCCTGCACCGGGCACGCTCGAGCTGAACGACACCGAGCGCGCGCTGCGCCGCAAGACGCACGAGACCATCAAGCGCGTGACGCTCGATCTCGATCCGCGCGTGCATCTGAATACCGCGGTATCCGCGATGATGGAGCTGGTCAACGAGCTCTACGCGTTCTGCAGCACGAGCCGCTGCATGCCGAGCGCGGAGCAGACCGAGAACGTCGGCGCCATCGAGCGGCCGGGCACCATCGCGGTGCTCAAGGAAGCTATCGAAGCGCTGGTCCGTATGCTGTCGCCGTTTACGCCGCACATGGCGGAGGAGCTGTGGGAGGCGCTCGGCCACGCTGACGGCATCGTCGCCGCCGGCTGGCCCGAATACGACGAGGCAGTCGCCAAGGCTGAAGAGATCGTCGTCCCCATCCAGGTCAACGGCAAGGTTCGCGGCCGCTTGACCGTGCCCGCAGGGACTTCAGAGGAGCAGCTGCGGGAGCTGGCAATCGCCGACGTCTCGGTGAAGCCGTACCTCGAGGGAAAGCAGATCAAGAAGGTCGTGATCGTTTCCGGCGGTAAACTGGTGAGCATCGTCGTCGCATGATCAGCAAAACGGCCTCGAGGCATGTCTGGCGGGTTGCGCTCGTCCTGGCGGTGCTCGCGCACAGCGGCTGCGGCTACTCGCTCGCGGGCCGCGGATCGTTCCTGCCGGCGTACATCAAGCGCATCGGCGTGCCGATGTTCACCAACAACACTGCGGTATTCGATCTCGATCGGCAGGTCACTGAACGGGTCCGCAGCGAATTCATCGGCCGCGGCAAGTACACGATCGTTCCTGAATCCACCGGTGTGGATGGTTTGCTGACCGGGGTCATCTCTTCGGTCACGCTGACGCCGGTCACCTTCAATCAGGCGCAGCAGGCGACGCGCTACGCCCTGACGCTCACCGCGTCAGTCGAGTTCAAGGACATGCAGGCGAACAAGGTGCTGTGGAGCAATCCATCGATGCAGTACCGGGAGGAGTTCGCCCTCGATCCGACCAGCGCCGTCGATACCGGCACGTTCCTGGGCCAGGACGTCAATGCGCGCGAGCGCATGGCCAACGAGTTTGCGCGGGCGCTGGTCAGCGCGATTCTGGAAGCGTTCTAAGGCCACCGAGCCACTAAGTAGACGGAATAAGGGATCAGCCGCGGAATACACGGAATACACGGACATCCCGGAACCTAGGGCACCGATCAGCAACAGGCAGCGCGGCGAAGACGATTGAGTAAGCTGCCGCGATGCGTGTTCGTGCGCCGCGCTTCGCGCGGCGGTGGGAGCGAGAGATCGCGAACACGACCGCGTCGTGGTTGCGTGGCGCTCGTGTTCGCGATCTCTCGCCCCCTCTTCGGGCCGGCCGCAGGCCGGCCGGCACGAACACGCGCACCGGCCCTCTACTTCCGTGTACTCCGTGAACTCCGCCCGCAGCGAAGATAGTTCCGCGTCAACCGTCTTCGCCGCATACCGACGTAAAATTACAGAATGCCCTCGGCCACGCCGTCCGATGTCCGCGCGAAGGTCGCGAAGCGGACTCCGGATCCCGTCTACCTCCTGCTTGGCGACGACGAAGCGGAGATGTCCGCCTTGGCTGGCGATATTGCGGCGCTGGTGGAAGACGAACTGCGCGCCTTCAACGTCGATCGTCTGTATGCCGGAGAGAAGAGCGGCACGCCGGCGGCGATCGTCGAAGCGGCGCGGCTGCTGCCGATGATGGGCGATCGCCGCGTCGTCGTCGTGCTGCGCGCGGAAAGGCTGTTGAAGCCAAAGCGGCGGGCCAGGACCGCGGACGTCGAGGATGAGGGCGGAGAAGACGCCGCCGAACCCCCGAGCGACCTCGACGTCCTGACCGACTACGTCCAGTCACCGGTCTCCTCGACGACGCTGGTGTTCGTCGCCAGCGACATCGACAAGTCACGCCGCGCCGGCAAAGTGCTGATGAAGCAGGCGACGGTGGTCGAGTGTTGGGGACTGAAGAGCGAGAAGAATCCGCGGTTCGTCGATTTCCGGTCGGCGGCCAGGATGGCGGAGCAGCTCGTTCGCAAGGCCGTGGCCGAGGCCGGGCAGCAGATCGATCCGGCGGCGGCGCGGCTGGTCGCCGAACGGGCGGGCGTCGATATCGTGCGGCTGCGCGGCGACATCGACCGGCTGATGCTCTACGCCGCCGGCAAACCCAGGATTACGCTGGCGGATGCGCAGGAAGTGGTGAGCGCGGAGACGGCGCAGGACGACTGGGCCGTGACCAACGCGATTCAGAATCGCAATGCGGCGGAAGCGCTGCGGCAACTCGCGCTGGCGCTCGACGCGGGCGCCGTTCCCTACATGATTCTTGGACAGCTCGGCTGGTTCGTGCGGGACAAGCTGGCGAACATCGATCCGCGGAGAATTCCCGCCGCCGTGGAGGCGCTGTTCCGCGCCGATCTGGACTTGAAGAGTTCGGGCGGAGACCCGAGAGTCCTGTTGGAACGGCTTGTCGTCGAATTGTGCGCGTCGCCGGCTTCGGCGGGCGCAACAGGCCGCCGCTAGGCTGCGGCGGTCCGTTTCGTGACGCGCTTCTGGAGCCGCGACTTATAGCGGGCGGCGGCGTTGCGGTGGATGACCTTCTTCCCGGCCATCTTGTCGACGAGCGAAATGGTGTCGCGCAGCGCGTCTTTGACCTTGGCGGGATCGCCCGAGTCGATCGCCGAGCGGATGGCGCGCAGGGCGCCGCGAAGGCGGCTGCGGTATTGACGGTTGGCCTCTCGCTTGACGAGGCTCTGACGGTGCGCTTTGACTGCGGATTCGTGGCTTGCCATAAACGCCCGATTTTACCACACGCTTCAGCCACGACCCTTCAACTTGCGCAATTCGCGCCGTTCGCGCTTGTCGGGCGTCCCCGCGCCGGGCCTGCGGACGAACGGAGCCGCGAGGCGGGACATGCGGCGCAGTTCGACTTCCTCCGGCGAGGGCTTCGGCGTCACGTCCTCGTAGAGCAGCCGCGCTTCTGCTTTGGGAATGTGCTGCTCGGCGAGGCCGCGCACGATAACCTTTTGCCGCCGGCCGAACCCGCGCGAAATCTCGATCTCATCTCCTTCTTTGATCTCGCGGTGCGGTTTGACCCCCTGACCGTTGACGTCCACCTTGCCGCCCTCGCATGCCCGTTTGGCTTCCGAGCGGGTTTTGAACAGGCAGGCCACGTCGAGCCAGATGTCCAATCGCATTGTCTGACCTGATTGTATTAACGAATCGGGCGGCCTGATTACGCCGTTCGTCCCGCGAAAGTCTGCCGAAGCAGGACATGAAAGTCCTCTCCTTCCGCGACTTCAGTCTGCGCCGCGCGCTCCGACTTCCCGCAAATCACTGCGTAATATCTGGTTTCCCGGCGAGTTCGTCGCGCTTTCCGTGGCGTTTTGTTTGCACAACGCGGCGAACACACGCATGCGCTCTACTGCCGCGCATCTACTTCGATTTTCGCCGATTGCCGACGCCTGCATCATCGCCGCGGCGGTGGTGTGGCTCGGACTGCCGCTGGCCGCCAATCGCGCCGGCGAGCAGTTCGTGATGCTGCTGATCGTGCCCTTCTGGCTCGCGATGCTGCACTTCTTCGGCGTCTACGAATCGCAGCGTCTGGAAACGATGACCGGTCTGCTGCGGAAGATTCTCAGCGCGGTCGCCGCGGGTGTCGCGGGCCTTGCCCTGGTCTCTTCCATCGTCGCGCCTCCCGAGCACGTCGGCAAGTTTGCCGGCCTGCTCTGCGTCTGCGCCATTTTCATCATGGTCGAGAAGGCGCTCGTCTACGGCGTCCTGCACCACCTGCGGCAGCGCGGATTCGACCGCCGCGACGTCTGCGTCATCGGCGCGTGGCCGGTTGCCGACGAACTGGCGACCACGTTCCGGCAATCGCCGGCCTGGGGCTTTCGCATCACCTGTGTCGGGGTCGGACCGGCAAGCGAGCGAAAGTTCCTGCGCTATCCGTCGGGCGAACACGCCGGCGGGTCGCTGGGCTCGGTGCTCGAATCCGAAGTCGTCGACGAAGTGCTTCTCGCCGTTTCTCCGGAACAGGTTGTCGAGGAGGGCCTTACGCTCGCTGCCTGCGACCAGTACGGCGTCATCGGGCGCCTGTTGCTTCGTGGCCGCCAGTCGCACGACGCCGCGGCCGTTCCCAGCGTCGAAGACGTCGGTGGACGTCCGGCGGTGACGCTCAGCGGGCCGACCTTCGACGCGCGCGCCGTCCTGCTCAAGCGGCTGATTGACGTGGTGCTCTCGGCCACGCTCCTTCTAATCCTGCTGCCGCTGCTGCTGGTCATCGCGCTGATGGTGAAATTGTCCTCGCCGGGGCCGATCATCTTCCGTCAGGAACGGATCGGATTCCACGGGCGGCGGTTCCGGCTCTACAAGTTCCGGACGATGATCGAAGGGGCGGAGGCGATGCTGCCCGCGGTGGCCCACCGCTCGATCACTGGCGGACCGATTTTCAAGGATCCCACGGACGTCCGCGTCACCCGCGTGGGGCGCATTCTCCGGCGTTTCAGCCTCGACGAGCTGCCGCAGCTCCTCAACGTGCTCCGCGGCGACATGAGCCTCGTCGGTCCGCGTCCGCTGCCGGTTCACGAATCGGCGGCGATCAGCGGCGCGCATCGCCGCCGGTTCGCGATGCGGCCGGGGATCACATGCCTGTGGCAGGTCAACGGCCGCTCAGACGTCGACTATGCGACGTGGATGCGCTACGACCTCGAATACGTGGACAAGTGGAGTCTGCAGCTCGACGCGAAGCTGCTGCTGCAAACGATCCCGGTCGTGATTCACGGCCGCGGCGCGTACTGAACGTCACGAGGAGGAAATGATGAAAGTGGTGATCCTGTGCGGGGGGAAGGGAACGCGGTCGTATCCCTTCACGGAGTACTTCCCGAAGCCGATGATGCCGATTGCGGGGACGCCGATCCTCGTGCACCTGATGCGCATTTATGCCCGTCAGGGCTTCACCGAGTTCGTGTTGTCGGCAGGTCATCGCCGCGAGATTCTGGAGGACTACTTTCACGGCCGTTTCAGCAACTGGACGATCGACATCGTCGACACCGGCAGCGACGCGGACACCGGCGACCGGATCCAGCGCTGTGCCGACTATGTCGGCGATCAGTTCTTTGCGACCTACGGCGATGGACTCGGCGACCTGAATCTGCACGATCTGCTGGCCTTCCACACCGCGTCGGGAGGACAGGCGACGGTCACTGCCGTGCCGCTCCGCTCGCAGTACGGGACGGTCGTGTTCGACGGCGACGGCAAGGTGTCGCGCTTCATCGAAAAACCGGTGATCCGCGAACACTGGATCAATGCAGGCTTCTTCGTCTTCAACCGCTCGGCTTTCGCCGACTGGAAGGGACACAACCTCGAACGCGACGTGCTGCCGCATCTGGCGGCCGGCGACGCTCTCTATACCTATCGGCATCCCGGCTTCTGGAAATCCATGGACACGAGCAAGGACCAGCAGGACCTCGAGCGGCTCCTGCAGAACGGGGTCGCCCCCTGGGAGGGCGTGACCCAGCCAGTCGCCGCGCTGCAATCGGTACCCTCGGTCTCGTTGCTCGGCGCAGTGCCTGCGGCGGCAGCCACCGGACTTGCGAGCTGACGCCATGCGCAATCAAGGGACCGATCTCTGGCAGCACCGTCCTGTCTTCGTGACGGGCGGAACAGGTTTTCTCGGCGGTTGGCTGGTGCAGGATCTCGTCGAGCGCGGCGCCCGCGTGGTTGCGCTCGTTCGCGACGGCTCGCCGCGCAGCATGTTCGTGCGCGACGGATGGGACCGGCGTGTTGAAACCGTGCGCGGCGATTTGGGCGATCTCGCATTCCTGCGGCGCGTGCTGCACGAGTACGAGATCGACACCGTCTTCCATCTCGCGGCGCAGGCGCTGGTCGGCGTCGCCAAGGGAGATCCGGTCGGCACGCTCGAGGCCAACGTGCGCGGCACCTGGAACCTGCTCGACGCCGCGCGCCAGACGAAGAGCGTGCGGCAACTCGTGGTCGCCTCTTCTGATAAAGCGTATGGCGCCTCCGAGCACCTGCCGTATCGGGAAGAACACCCGATGGAAGGCCGCTATCCGTACGACGTCTCGAAGAGCTGTACGGACCTGATTTGCCGCATGTATGCGGAGACCTTCCATCTGCCGGTCACGGTGACGCGGTGCGGC
>JBKPSE010000492.1:0-3274 GCA_046765855.1 Acidobacteriota bacterium
CAGGCGAGCGCGAAAAACAACGTGGTAAAGAGGATCTCGCGCGTGCGGGTCTCGATCAAAATGTCCTTCCGCGTGATCACCCACACGGCGCGAACGAAGGGCTTCATGCCGCGAGCCT
Source organism: Acidobacteriota bacterium (assembly GCA_046765855.1). Taxonomy (GTDB): domain Bacteria; phylum Acidobacteriota; class Vicinamibacteria; order Vicinamibacterales; family 2-12-FULL-66-21; genus JAICSD01. Next base: position 119 of record JBKPSE010000492.1, read on the forward strand.
TCCGTCCACCAGCACGACTGACGCGTCGGTCAGTCCGTCGATTGCCGCCGTGTCGTGCGTGGTCAGGATGACGATCGCGCCGGCCTGCCGCGCCACACGCAGACGATCGCGCAAGGCGTCGCGCGCCGCTTCGTCCAGGCCGGTGAACGGTTCGTCGAGCAGCAGCAGCCGGGGCTCGTGAATCAGCGCACGCTCCAGCGCCAGTTTCTGACGCATCCCGCGCGAAAATCCGGACACGACGTCGTCGCGGCGGTCGGCCAGACCGGCGCGTGCCAGCGCGGCGTCGACCCGATCGTCGATCCGGTCGAGGGCATAGACCTTCGCGAAAAAGGCCAGGTTTTCCGCGGCCGTCAACTCGGGATACAGATAGAGGTCGTGGCCAAGGAGACCGATGCGGGCGCGCAGCGCGGCGCCTCCATCCCTCGCGGTCACATCGCCGTAGTGAATGCGGCCGCTGGTCGCTTCGAGCAGGGTCGCGGCAATCGAGAGCAGGGTCGACTTGCCGGCGCCATTGTGGCCGAGCAGCGCCGTGATCGTGCCGGCCGCGGCGCTCAATGACACTCTGTTGAGCGCCCGGCGGCGCCCGAACGTGCGGCTGACGTCGATGAGTCGCAGCTCGGCGAAATCGACGCTCACGCGACCTCGCGTTCGAGCCCCGCGTAGAGGTCCTCGAGCGCGGTCACCAGATGCTCGCGACGGGTCGCGTAGACGCGATTGTCGACGCTCCCCTTGCGCCGTTGTTCCTCGAGAGCGGCAAGCTCCGAGAAGAGTCGGTCGCGGCGCGCCTGCAATTGCGCGCGGCGACTGGTCTGCTGCGGCGTCCGCGCGCGCGTCGCGCCCCAGGCGCCCGCGGCGAGGATGATGGCGGAGACCAGCAACGCAACATTGGCGGGCCAGCGGGCGCGGTGCGGCAGGCCGCTGAGGCTGAGCGTGATGGTGTCGCCCGCCTTTACCGCGCCCCCCTGGCCGACGATATAGGTCTGCCCTTCGGCGGCCATCTCGCGCTTCTCGGTGACCTGCGGCGAAGAGAGCTGCATGCCCCCGATTTTCTGCGCGATCACCGACACCTGATTCATCGGCGCCGGGATCTTCTGCGCCACCTCGATGGTTTCGGGGCCAAGCGGAATGGAATAGGCGAACTGGATGTTGGTGCTGCCCGGCGCGAACGGGCCAGTGATGGTGACCTTGTTGCCGGCGGCCACGCCATTGGCGGCCGATCCTTCAATCATGCCGGCGCCGGTGGCGCTCTTCGGCAGGTTGAATACCAGCGGGCGGTCGGTCTGCACCGGACGCTTGGCGGTGTTGACGATCTGCAGAATGTTGAACACGTTCAGCGCATCGTCTGCCACTTCGATCACGAATCGGCTCTGCTCGCCGAACACGACGGCCCCTTGCACCGCCGGTGCTTGCGCGAGCGCGCGATCCTCAGCGGCCTTCTTCTCGATGTCGGGATCGGTGAGGACGAGCATGACTCGGATACCGCCCGCGCCTGGTACGTCGAACTCCTGCGAGTCGACCTTCTCGCCGTTGTAGGTGACGGATGCCTTGACGCGCGTGCCCGGCGCCAGGCCGCTGAAGGTGGCGCGGCCCGCGTCGTCGGTCTTCGCAGTCCTGGTCACACCGGGACCGCTGAGTTCAACCGTCTGACCGGACATTGGATTGGTAAGTGCGCCGCGAATCACGCGCGCGGTCACAGTACCGATCGGAACGTCCGGTACCGGCAGCGGCATGCCTGACATGGCTTTTGGGTCCGGCATCTGACCGCCCTGCGCGGCAAACGGCGGCTGCGCTTCGACGACCGTGACGCCGACCGCCAGAAGGGTGCCCAGCGCGAGCAGCACGAGCCTTCGTCCTTTGAGCATCCTTCGCGCCTTCGTGATCCGCCGCGCCGTCGAAGGTGTCACGCGGCCCTCAGCCTGGTGCCGCAACTCTTGCAGAAACGCGCATCGGCATCGTTGCTGGTTCCGCAGGCGCACACGCCCGCGACCGGCTGCGCCCGCGGAATCTCCACACCTTTGCCCACGCGCTGGGCGAGCTCCTTCTCGATCAGTTCGCGGTAGGCCGTCGATCCCGCATCGAGCTGCTTCATCAGTCCCAGTGCGCGCGCGCGCAGCCGCGCCGACATGTCGTCGAAATCCTGAGCCGACACCTTGCCCATGGCCTTGTCGAACTCCAGCTCCTTGATCGACCGCAGCGTCAGGGCCTTTTCGCGTTCGAGCTCGGCGCGCATCCGATCGCTGAGCGGCTGGCGCTCGATATCGGCGTGGGGCGCGACCAGCGGCGCGAGCATGCGGTAGAAGCACGACGCGGCAATCCCGGCAGCGCCGATCGTGAGGCTGATGAGAATGAGGTTCTCCGGCGCGTTCGGCCGCGCCATCACCACCGCGACAGTCGCCGCAAGCAGCGACAGCAGGACAAAAAAGTGTGTCGCCTGAAAACCCTGATCGTCGGCGTGAGTTCCGGCCGCCGGTGTCACGGCCTGGGTTCCTGCGGTGCTACGAACTCTTCTAGTCGAGGTCTCTGAGCTCATCGTCCAGACGCGCGCTCAGCGCGTCCTCCTTGGTAACCGGCGCCATCGCCTCGGCAGCGGGGTGTTCACGCCGCCGCGACCAGCGGAACGCGACGAGGCCGACGAGGGCGGCGCCGGTGGCCCCAGCTACGTACGGCAGCAGCCATGCGAGCTTGTTGAAGCCCTCGTCGATGGGGGCCGCGAGCACGTCCTGGCCCCCGTGATCCTTGACGAAGGCGGCGCGGATCTGCTCGCGCGTCATGCCCGCATCGAGATACTTCTCGAGCTTTTCGCGCTGCTCTTTCAGGCCGTGGCACGACGGACCCATCGGGCAGTTGTTCATCGGCGCCTTACAGCCGCCGCAGGTGCACATCAAATCGGCCTCGAGCTGCTTGCGCAGTTCGTTGCGCGGCACGATCGTCTGGGCGCTGCCGATCGACGGCAGCAGGAGCAGAAGAATGGTCAGCGTCGTGGTGGCGGCGCCTTCCGGAACTTTCGCGGACGCGAGCGCGAATGCGCGCTCGGGCATCAGCGCGATTCCAGTTCCCATCGCCAGGATGCCGAAGCCAAACCAGATCCAGTTGACCAGGGGGTTCACGGTGATCGCGTAAATGCCGATCTGCGATTCCACTTCGTAGGCTGCGAGC
>JBKPSE010000493.1:0-6548 GCA_046765855.1 Acidobacteriota bacterium
CCCCCTCCACAGTACTCGTGGTTTCGATGCCTTGAGCGACGCGCCGTAGCTGAGATCGACGACCATCATTTGATCGCCAAGACGGTAATAGAGTTGGCGACCGTCCCGGCGCCAGAGCGGATCGGTGCCACCGTTTGTCGAAATGTGAACCCGCTCGCCGCTTGGATAGCCCATTGCCCAGATCTCCGGCCGCCCGGATTCGTTGGTCGAGTAGGCCAGCCATGCTCCGTTGGGCGAGAACTTCGGTGAACCTTCCGAGAACTTCGTCCGGAGTAACCCGCGCGGTGTGTTATCTCCCTCGAGCGACAGCGTATAGATATCGGAGCCGCTTTGCGGATTGTCCATCTGCGTGAAGGCGAGTGTCTTCCCGTCCGGGGACCACGATTCGGGACTCTGCATGCTTCCGACGTTGGTCAGCAGCCCTGGCGGGCTGCTGCGGTCCGCCGGCATCCACCACATCGTCATGGTTCCCGTCTTCCAGGAGCGGAACGTGAGCCGTCGCCCATCGGGCGTCCACGAGGGCCAGTGACTCGCGCCATCGAAGCTCATTTTCGTGGGCTCCCCGGCACGTGCGAAGTCGTAGGTGAAGATGTCGTGCGACGCTCCCTCGATCTCGATGGCCAGCTGACGGCCGTTGGGCGAAAGCCTTGGGTGGAGGTACGAGCGCGGCTTTACGGGCAACGCCGACTTCCGGCCGTTCTTGTCGACCCACACGGGTACGCGCGTTCCTCGTTCTTCCGGGCCGGCGGCGTAGACGAGATGACCAGTCTGCGAGATGGAAAACGCCGCCATGCCCGTATTCGCGCTCATGAAGACACCCTTTGCCGCGGGAAACGGCTGGCCGATTATCTCGAGCTTGTCCGGATCAAAGGGCACCGCTAAAAGCGCTCCGCCTCGCGCGTAAACCAAGTGGCCTGATGGCGAGTAGCGCGGGCTCGTACCGCCTTCAATGACGATCCGCTTTTTCCCTGTCTCGAGCGAGAGCACCCCGATATCGGCGTCATCGTACGAGTCGCTGTCCGCCATGCCGACCGTGAAGAGAATCGCCTTCCCGGATGGAAGGAAGGACGGATGCCGGAAGAAGCGCTCGCCGCGCGCTTCGTCGACCTTCAACAGCGTGGTTGGGGATCCGCCGGACGCCGGGACACGAAACAGATCGAACCAGGCAAACACGATCGTGTCATCTGGTCCCCACGTCGCGCCTGCGATCCCGCTCACCGCGTCGCAGATCTTGACGGGTGCGCCGCCGGAGATCGCGACCTTGCGCAGGGTTCCCGTCGGCGCGTGCCAGAAGCCAAGCCACTTGCCGTCGGGTGAGAAGAACGGTCCATTACCCAGCGCACCACCCAGGGGCCTGGCCGCGCCATGGCCAATCGCACGAACGTAGATCTGGTCGGTCATGGGCATCGAGGGCATCGCCTCGCTCAGGTCATTGGGCTGATTCGAATTGCCGGCATCGTCCGATCCCGAGTACATCTTCGGCATGCTGGCCATGCGCCTCGATGACGCGTAGGCGATCAGCGTCCCGTCATTCGAGAGTGCGAGCGCCGACGAGTGCGCCGAAGGGATGAATTCGTCGTTCGCAAGCTCGATATCCACTCGCTCCGGCTTGAGCGTCAGCTGACGGACTGCACGGACGCCGAAAGCGCCTGCGACGAGCAGTCCCGCGATCGCCGCCGCGTACTTCACTCTGAGAACGCGCGGCCTTGCCGACCCTTCGATCGCCCGTGTACCTACACGGCCCGCCACGATTGCGAGCGCCTCTTCGAGCTCACGGCGCGCCTCGCCAATGTCGGCGAGCCTCTGGTGAACATCCTTCTCGAGGCACCGTTTGATCAATGCGATGACGGTGGGCGGCGCGAGCGGCGTGAGCGCGGTCCAGTCGGGGTCTTTCCCGAGGATGGCTGCAAGACAGTCGGTCACCGTATCGCCTTCGAACGCTCTGCGTCCGGTGATCATTTCGTACATGACGCAGCCGAAGGCCCAGATGTCGGTGCGGGTGTCCACGGGGAGACCGCGGGCCTGCTCCGGGCTCATGTAGGTGGCCGTCCCGATGATCATCCCCTCCTGCGTCGCGTGGCTCGCTGCCGTGCGCGTCCGCTCTCGCTCCGTCTGCTGGCCGATGGCCTTGGCCAGTCCGAAATCGAGCACCTTGACGCTGCCGCCGTCGGGCGCCTTGATGTTGGCTGGTTTCAGATCGCGATGGATGATGCCCTTCGCGTGCGCCGCCTCGAGCGCCTCCGCCGTCTGGCGTGCAATCGTCAGCGCCTCGCCAATGGCCAGCGGCCGTTGACGAATGCGATCGGCGAGCGTCGGCCCGTCGACGAGCTCGAGGACGAGCGCGACGACGTCTTCGCTTTCTTCGAGCGCGTAGATGGCGGCGATGTGAGGGTGATTGAGGGTCGCGAGGATCTGCGCCTCGCGCTTGAAGCGGGCGATCCGGGCGGTGTCGTGCGCCACGGGCGGAGGCAGGACTTTGACGGCGACGTCGCGGCCGAGTTTGACGTCGCGCGCCCGGTACACCTCGCCCATTCCGCCGGCGCCGATCCGCGCGATGACTTCGTACTCGCTGAGCCGTCGCCCTACGAGGGACGCATGCGCCGATGGTTGAAGGCGGGTCGCGTCCGGATCGAGCGCGGGCGTCTCGAGAAAGTCGTCGTCGGCGTACTCATCGAGCAGCGACTGGACGTCTTGTCTCAGCGCGTCGTTGCCGGCGCACGAATCGTCGAGGAACTCGGGCCGGCGCTGCGGCGGCAGCGCCAGCGCTTCGTGAAACAACCGTTCGACGTCAAGCCAGTGCTGAGGATTCATCGGCCGCGAGGCAGCGCGCGGCCAGATGGTAGCGTACCAGGCAAGACCGCCGTCTCACGGCAGCAACGCCACCAGGCCGTGCGACAACGGATACCCGACGTCTGCCATCGGCGTCAGAAATCCATTCTTCATGTCGATCACATAGAGCGCCGACTTCGGCGTCTTGTAGTCGGTCGCGTACAGCTTGTCCTGCTTCGCGTTGTAGCCAAGACCCATGACCGCGCCGCCGCCGACGAAATCGACGACTTTCGTGGCCGTTCCTGTCTTGCGATCGACGGTATACAAGCCGAACATGCTGGCGCCGTACATCGTGCCGCGGGCGTCGAACGCCAGGTCCATGAAGAAGTTGGGGGCCTGAACGCCCGTAGACCCGACGGCGGTGAACGCGCCGGTCTTCCGATCGACCGTGTAGAGCGTGTTGAAGGTCGGCGACGCCGGGTTCGGGTCACCGACTGCGTACAGCGTTCCGTCCGGGGCAAATTCAAGCGCCATCACGTTCAGCTTTTCCACCGGCGCGCCGAACATCGTCGCACGCCCCGTCTTCGGATCGATCGTGGCCAGCTGCTGCGGTCCCGGCGTCATGCAACCGTATTGATGTTGTGTATCGGTGAAGCTGCCGGGCCCGCACACGCTGTACAACGTCCCCTCTTTCGAGAGCGCAACCGACGTGCACCCGAAAATGCCAATCGGGCCGATCGGCGTAATCGTGACGTCGTTTTGATCGCGTACGTCGATCGTTACGAGCTTGCCGTCGGCGGCGGGGCTGTTGACGATTCCATAGAACCGATCGACGCCTCGTGCTGGCCCTCGACAGCCGATCGTGGAGGCACACAGCACCGCCAGAATCACCCCCCTGACTGCTCTGAGTCGCCCGCGCTTTGTCTGCATGACTGCTCCTCTGAATGGTCAACCATCAGCTTCCGGACACGCCAGCGTTATGGCTCGTCCTGAATCGGCACACCGATGAATCCATGCGTGGCGGAGCCGACAGTATACGTGCCCACGATCACGCCGCTCGGATTAATCCCTACGACGACGGTATTCGTGTGTCCGGTGACGTCGACTTGGACTGGCGCAGAGCCGTCTGGATTCTGCAGGAACCCGTGACGGCCGGTGGCGTCGGCATACGTCCCGACGAATTGTCCGCGCGGATTGATATCCCAGATTGCCGTCAGCGCGATCGTCGGGCTGGGCACGTCATACAGGTAGAACACGCCGTCCTGCACGACGAAGCCATGCCGTCGAACGGCGTCGTTGAACAGCCCGACAATCACGCGGCCGCCCGGGGTCGCGCCATTGTTCATGGACATCGACACGTCCACGGTCGGATCGCTCAGTTCGCCGCCGGCCGGCATCAGACTCGCCACGCGTCCGTCGCGATACCAGATGGCGCCATACATCGACATACCCGTGTCGAGATCGTGGAGGCAGCCGTAGACGTCGCCGTTCGGATTGATGCGCTGCGGCACCGCGCCGGGGTGCCCGGGAAACAGCAACGCCTCGAACCGGCCCTGACGATAGATGAACCCTTTCACGCATGCGGCGGGACGCCCGCTCGGACAGTAGAGAGGCGAATCGAACGGCGCCGTGTCGTTGACCGGCACCCTGTAGGTGCCGACGATGTCGCCGGCCGGATTGATGCCGTTTGCGACTGTCGGCAGCGTCCCCGTAACGCCAGCGAGACTGCCCGGCACGTCGAGTGTCGTGTACTGGCCGTTCATCCTCACGAATCCGTGCTGGCGCGCCGCGCCGTCGATGTACATCCCGACGATGTCGCCGGCGGCGTTGATGCCGTTGACCGCGGTCTGGAGCGCGACGCCAGCGGGACAGAATGTCGGCGCGCCCGCCGCGCAGGGGACGTCGACGGCGACGTAGTCGAAGCGCTGTTGGCCGTAAGCGGGACCTCCGGCCAGGATCGATATCGCGATGATCCCGAAACTGCACGCGCGCATAACGCCTCCTCGAGCCATGCCCGGAGTACGGGCTGCTTGACTGCCGCCCGCTGAATGCGTCAGGCTTCGGCGTTCTTTCGCCAGAAAACTGACAGCCTACCGAGCCTCTACAGTCGTAAGCGGAAACGAGAGGGCGACCGGGTAACCGAGCGATGGAAGCGGACGTGACTCAACTTCTGCGCGCGTGGAGCGGCGGGGATTTAGAGGCCCTGAATGCGCTGACGCCACTCGTCTACGAAGAACTGCACCGGCGGGCCCACTGGCACATGCGGCGCGAGAACGCCGGGCACACGCTGCAAACGACCGCGCTGGTCAACGAGGCGTATCTGCGGCTGGTGGATATGCGGCAGGTCTCGTGGCGCGACAGGGCGCATTTCTTCGCGCTCGCGTCACGCGTCATCCGTCATGTCCTCGTCGACGCCGCGCGGGCTCGGCGATCGCTGAAGCGCGGCGCGGATGCGCCTCCCCAAGCGCTCGACGACGCCGTGCTGGTCTCCGAGAATCCACTGGTCGACATCATCGCGCTCGACGACGCGCTGCGGGCGCTGTCGGCAATCGATGAGCGCAAGCATCAGGTCGTCGAGCTGCGGTTCTTCGGCGGGTTGACGGTCGAGGAGACCGCGGAAGTTCTCGGCGTGTCCGCCGAGACCGTGAAGCGTGACTGGAAGCTGGCGAAAACCTGGCTACGCCGGGAACTCCGGCGAGAGAAGTAACGGAGGGTCTGACCTGCGGGCAACCAGGAGTCGGAACCGCAAGTCCGCTGGTTGCGCGTCCGCGCAATCAATTTATCCGAGGCGCTTTGCCCCCGACTCGCTGTGTGCGGGCTTCAGAACCTTCCGCCAATCCACAACACCAGTCGCAGGCACAACGCAATCGGCAAGCCGATGGCGAGGATCACGAACGGGATGCAGAAGACGATGCCGACGAGCCCGAGCACGTCTCCTACATGCCGGGCGGCGCGCGGCAGCCAGCCAGGCATCTCGAGCAAAGGTAGCGAGTCGAACGTTCTGATACTGACGGGCCGAGGCAGCGTCGCCCCTTGCGGACGGGTCATCTGCAGCTCCAGATCTTGTCCCCGCGCTCTTCGATCAGCACGCGACGCAAACGGGGCGTGAGCCCAGCCGCGGCGAACGCGATCAAGACCATCCCGAGTAGCGTTACCACCCACGCGGTGGACTGCGGCGACCCTGCAAGAGCAAGCGCTACGGCCGCCAGCGGCGACGCGGGGAAGGCCATCGTGCGATTGAACCGGATTGCCATATCGTTCCTCTCGGCCTTGATTTCCCTTGACTGGTCTGGCTGGTTATGCGAGTTGAACGACGAACGCCGCGACCAGTGCGGCAAGAGCCAGAAGCATCAGATTGCGCATTGTCGTCGCCGTGTGCCTGTCACTGGCGTCACCTCGCGCCTGCCAATCGCGCCATCGGAGTTCCGCTTGCGAATCGGGAATGGCCGCAGTGTCGTTGGTCATGGTGCCAGTGTACTGGCCGGCGTTCAGGGCGGCTGTACCGAAGTGCACTCCACGGCGCAGCTCGGCAATGATGACTTCACGGGCGGCGTTTCACTGGCGAAGGAGCACCACCGACGTTTCGCGCTGACACGATGGGATGCTCCAATACAGCGTCAGGAGCCGATCCTTTTCTTCCATCGGTACGAGCCGGAAACCATGGTGCTCGTAAAAGCGGATCGCCCACTCAGCCGCCGCCCACGTTCCGACCAGCAGCACTCCGGCCGCCTGACGCCCGAGCGCAGTCAGCAGCGCGCCGCCAATCCCGCGTCCCTGAT
>JBKPSE010000494.1:0-3278 GCA_046765855.1 Acidobacteriota bacterium
CGTCTGCGTCGAGCCCGCCCCGGCGGGAGCTGCGGTGGTGCTGACGCGCTGCACCGTCTCGAACGTAATGAGCGCGAGCTGGTAATCGAGCTGCGCCTGCAGCTCCGCGTTGCGTGCGACGGCCAGATCGCGCTGCGCCTGGATCACGTTGAAGTTGGTCGACATGCCGACTTCGAATCGCTTCTGCTCGGCATCGAGACGCTGTTCCGAGAGCTCGCGCGCGAGGCGGGTTGTCTCGATCCGCTGCCGGTTCTGATCGAGCTGCATCGCCGCCTGGCGCACCTCCCGCACGACCTTGAATTCGGAGCTGCGGAGCCGCGCCACGTTCTGCTCGCGCTCGAGGCCGGCGCGCGCGTAGCTCGCCTGATCGGCGCTGCGACCCAACGGATAGCTGAGGGTGAAGCCGACCGTCCACGTTGGATAATCGGCAACGAACAGCTGCCGCAGTACATCTCCGAACGCCGTGAACTGCTGGCCGACGACCGTACCCGGGAAGCCGCCGCTGCGGAGCAGCTCGGTGCCGCCGAGACCGTTGGTCAGGTAGGTCGCCTGCAGGCGCAGATCCGGCATCGTCGCGTTCTTCGCGAGCGCCAGCGCGGTTTCACTGTTTGCGATCTGCTGGCGCGTCCGCTGCAGATCGGTGCGCAAGTTCAGCGCGTTGCGGACGGCAACGTCAACGTCCGGCGTCGGGCCTACCGGCGGAACGAGATCGGCCGTTTCGAGGCGAACCGCCCAGAAATCGGGCCGCTTCGGATCCAGAATCAGGATCCGCAGTGCGTCCTCTGCCTGTCGCACCTGTGTCTGCGCCACGATCAGACTCTCGCGCCGCTGCGCCACTTCCGCGCGCGCGGAGACCAGATCGAGCGGTGGCGACTGACCGACATCCACGCGCGCCCGATTGTTGCGCTCGAGTTCGAGGGACAGATCCAGCGACCGCTGCTGAACCGCGACCGCAGCTTTCGCCAGAAGGAGGTTCCAGTACGCACGCTGCGCGCCCGCCGAAATCGACGTCCCCAGCTCCTCGAGGCCGATGTCCGCGATGCGTTGATTGTGCTCCGATGTCGTCACCTGCGCGCGGAGCGGATCGATCTTGAAGTCGCGCAGCAGCGGCTGCGACACGACCGCCTGCAGCTGGGCGGTCACGGACGGATTGAAGTTCGACAAGGAGCTGCTCGCGTTCGTGCGCAGCGAGTTCCACCCGAAGCTGTAGGTGCCGCCGCCCCAGGGCAGCCGCTGACCGACACCGACGCTGCCGGACCACGTGTCGGTGCGAACGCCGTTAGTGCCGAGGAAGATGCTGCTCGGCGGCGACTGCTGGACGTTCCGCTGGAAGCCGCTGGTCAGCGTCGGCAGGAACAGCGCCTTTGCCTGCGCCGTTCGCTCGGCGCTGATGCGCGGATCGTAGCCGCCGGCGACCAGGTCGGGGTTGTTCGCCGTCGCCATCTGCGCCACGTCTCCCGCGGTCAGCGTGATCACTTCGCCCGGCGCGGTCTGCGCCGTCTGCGCGGCCGCCGGCGGCGCGGCCGCGAGCGCGAGGAGCAGCGCCCCTGCGACGGTGGCCGGCACCACACGCCGTCCGGTCAACCGGGCAAACAGCCGCGAGAACAAGCGGGCGTTCGCCAGGTCATCCAGCAGCGAGTAGGCGACCGGCGTCACGATCAGCGAGAGCACGAGCACCAGCGATTGCCCGCCGATGATGACGAACCCGATCGCCCGGTTGGTCCCTGCGCCGATGCCGCTCGACCAGACCAGCGGAATCATGCCGGCGACGAACGCCAGCGTGGTCATGAGAATCGGACGAAGCCGGTCACGGCTCGCCTGGAGGATCGCGACGTCACGTTGCATGCCTGTTTCCCTGAGCTGATTAGCGTGATCGATTTGCAGAATCGAGTTCTTCTTGACGACGCCGAAGAGCACGAGCAACCCCAGCGCCGAAAAGATGTTCAACGACTGCCGCGTGATGATGATTGACAACAGCGCGAACGGCAGCGTCAGCGGCAGCGACAGCAGAATCGTGATTGGGTGCAGCCACGATTCGAACTGCGCCGCCAGGATCAAATACATGAACACCAGCGACAGCACGAATGCAATCAGGAAGTTCTGCGCCGCGCGCCCGAGCTCGCGCGACCGGCCCGCGAATCGCGTGCTGTACCCCGATCCCATGTTCAGCGAGTCGGCGGCCTTTCGCATCGCGTCCATCGCCGGCGTCTGTGACACGCCCGGCAGAAGACCGGCATATATGGTGACCTGCCGCTGACGGTTCAGCCGATCGACGTTGCTCGGCGCGGTCCCCTGCCTCAGATCGGCAATGTTCTCCAACGCGACGCTACCCAGCCTCGAGGAGGGAACCGTCAGCTGTCCGATAGCGGCCGCCGACGCGCGGTCCACCGCGAGCGCGCGCACGTGCACTTCATACTGTTCGCCTGCCTCATTGTACGTGGTGACCTGGTCACCGCCCACGAGCAGGCGAAGCGCCTCCGCGGCATCGGCAACTTCGACGCCGAGATCCGCCGCCTTCAGTCGATCCACGTGCACCGAAAGCTCGGGTTTGCCCACGTTCAAAGACGTATCGACGTCGACGACGCCAGGCGTCTTGCGCGCCCGGTCCGCGACGGCCGCCGCGAACTGCTCGAGCTTGCCGAGATCCGGACCGTTGATCGTGAACTGGATTTCCGCGTTCTGGTTGCCGCCGCCGCCGATCGTCGCCACCGGCCGCACGCCGGTGCGCAGATTGGCGGACGCGAAGCGGGGAAGCACGCTGGCGCGGACCTCGTTCATGATCGCGAACTGGTCGCGCTGTCGCATCTCGAGTGGCCTGAGGCGCGTGTAGATCGTGGCCGAGTTCGGCGTCTGCGCCGGATCGTCGGCAACCGTCACCAGCGTGTAGTCCACCTCCGGCAGGGCTCGGATCCCTGACGCGATCCGGTTGGCGATCAATTCCGTCGAATCGACGCTCGTCCCTTCCGCGGCGCGGACGCCCACTTCGAATTCCGACTGGTCGTCGTTGGGCAGGAAGTTCTTGTTGGCGAACAGGAACAACGGCACGCTGCTCAAGAGAATCAGGACCGCAGCGCCAGCGACGATCGCGCGGTGCCGCAGCGCCCACGCCAGCGCACGTGTGTAGCGCACGTCGATCACACGGAAGAAGCGGTTCCCCCGCGACGTCTGATCGTGTTTCTCTTTCTTTGCCTTGATCCAGCGCGCCGACAGCATCGGTGTCAGGGTGAAGCTGACCAGCAGCGACACCATGATGGCGAACGACATGGTCAGTCCGAAGC
>JBKPSE010000495.1:0-6535 GCA_046765855.1 Acidobacteriota bacterium
GGCTGACGCCGCCGATGTTGTGGATTCAGTGGATTATCTATCCGCTTGTCGTCACGTTGAACGGCCTCGGCAACCTGCTGCTGAAGCCGTTCGGGGTCACGCCGCACGCCCACAACGCCGACCAGTACTACACGCCGGAGGAACTGCAGTTGATCGTCGAGGAGTCGGAGGAACAAGGCGCACTGCGCTCCGAGGCAGGTCAGGTGCTCCAGGAGCTGTTCGAATTCGGCGAGCTCACTGCCGGCGAAGTGATGGTGCCGCGGGTTCGCATCACGGGCATTCCGGTGGGTGCCGGTCCGGAAGAATTGCGCCGCATTCTTGCGGGAACGGCGCACACGCGGTATCCCGTCTACGAAGGCGACCTGGATCACATCGTCGGCACATACCACATCAAGGATTTGCTGCGGCTGCTGCTGAACAACATGACTGTCACCGCGGCGGGCGCGCGATCCGCGCCGATGGTTCCGGAGACCGCCCTGCTGGATGCGGTGCTGTCGACAATGCGGCGCGAGCGGGCGCAGTTTGCCGTCGTCATAGACGAGCACGGCGGTACGTCAGGCGTCGTCACGCTCGAGGATTTGTTCGAAGAGGTCGTTGGCGAGATCGACGACAACCCGGAGCGGCGCACCGGCCCGCGCCGCGACGCGCAAGGACGTCTGCGAGTACCCGGCACGATGCGGCTCGACGAGCTCGGCCAGTTGTTCGACCTCGAGCTCGCGCATGACGAAGTCGACAGCGTGAGCGGCATCGTGCTCACGCTGCTCGGCAGGCCGCCTCGCGTTGGCGACTCGGTCAAATACGAACGCCTGCGCCTCGATGTGACGTCGGTCAAGGGACACGGCGTGGAGGAGGCCGCGGCGACGCTGACGCCCTCGGAGGCAGGAACCGCCGAGTAGCTAGCCCACGTGAATGCGCGGACGTCGAAGCGGATCCGGCTCGGTCTGGCGCAGCACTTCGCGCGCAACCGGCGCGGTGTCCCCTTCGCCGAACGCGAGGAACTTCAGCAAGTAGGCGATCGGGTTCCCTTCCGTCCAGCCGAAGTAGGCATGCGGAATCTTGCCGGTCTGATCGCGAATGTAAAGCAGCAGCGCCGCGATGGCGTTTGGGATCGCCGGACTCGTGCAGCGCAGGACCTGGTGGCCGGCGACGTCGACACCCGTCACACTCAGACGATCGCTGAACGCCGACACATCTCCCGGGCGGACTTCGACGAAGAGCGGCTTTTCGTCGACCGGCAGATGATGCGATTCGCGCGCCTCGCGTAGCTTGTGATCGTACTCGGCAGCGTCTCCGAGATCGGGCCGGTTCGCAATGATCCGGACGGTGCCGGCGGCGGCGTTCCGGATGAACTTCTCGGCCATCTCATCGGCGTCCACGCCATGCACACGAAGCTCGGTCGAACGCATCACTCGCGATACGAGCGACGTGAACACGATTCCGACGATGAAGATTGATGCGATTTTGATGCCTTCCGGCCGCTCGATGATATTGACCACCGTGGTGTAGGCGAAGACGCCCGTGAGCAGCAAATAGCCGGCGTAAGGCTTGCCTTGTCGCCTCGCTGCCAGCGTGACGGCCAGGGCGGCTGATCCCATCAGGACGAGCACGCCCGTGGCGTAGGCGCCCCCCTGCGAGAGCACGTCCGCCTTGAAAAGAATCGTGACCAGGAAAGTAATGAAGGTAAAGATCACGACCAATGGACGATTCGCTTTCGCCCATTCCGGCGCCATGCCATAGCGCGGCAGGTACCGCGGAACGAGGTTGAGCAGTCCGACCATGGCGGACGCTCCGGCAAACCACAGAATCGACACCGTGCTCACGTCATAGAGCGTGCCGAACGTCTCGCCAAGATGTTCGTGCGCGAGATAGGCCAACGCGCGGCCGTACGCTTCGCCACCCTCGGCGAACGCCTCGGGCGGAATCAGCATCGTCGTTACGACGCTGCTGCCGACGAGCATCACGCTCATGATCAGCGCGGCTGCGGTGAGCAGTTTTTTGGTGTTGCGGATCCGGCCGCGCGGGTTGCGTTCGGTGTCGTCGGTGTCGCCGCGCACGAGCGGCATGACGGCAACGCCAGTTTCGAATCCGGAGAGACCAAGCGCAAGCTTTGGAAACAGGAGCAGCGCGAACAGGATCATCGGGCCCGTGCCCCCGCGGCTGGTCGAGGCGGCCGTGAACCAGGACGAAAACGGATCCGGCCGCTGCCAGACGATCAGCAGTTCGTGCGTGATGACGACGGCGTTGAGCAATAGATAGATGCCGACGATAGGCACCGCAAGACCTACCGCTTCGCGGAAACCTTTCAGGAAGATCGCGCCGAGCGCGGCGAGCAGCACCAACGTGACTACGACAGGGTGTTTCAGCGCTGCCGGCGCCATCGGATTCTCGATGATGTGGGCGCTCGCATCAGCAGCGGACAGCGTGATGGTGATGATGAAGCCTGTGGCGGCAAATCCCAGAAGGCAGAGCACCAGCGCCTTGCCGCGCCAGCGCGGCAGCAGCTCCTCGA
This sequence comes from Acidobacteriota bacterium, assembly GCA_046765855.1. Taxonomy (GTDB): domain Bacteria; phylum Acidobacteriota; class Vicinamibacteria; order Vicinamibacterales; family 2-12-FULL-66-21; genus JAICSD01. Next base: position 2,510 of record JBKPSE010000495.1, read on the forward strand.
GGACCTGGATGCTGCCCTGACCGTGCGGACTCAGTTGCGCGATCCGCCGGTACATCGGCAGCGCGCCGAACAGCGTCAGCAGGACGAGTACGAGCGTGGCGACCGGTGACAGGACTCCGGCTGCAAGGAAGGCGATTCCCGGCTGATAACCGAGCGTCGAGAAGTAATCCACGCCGGTGAGGCACATGACCTTCCACCAGTCAGACTGATGGACGGCATGCGCGGCGCCGGTGTCGCGGGCCCCTTCGAAGAACCAGAGGTGGAACCGGCTCGGGTGCCGGAATTCAGATCTCACCGCGAACTTCGGCAACCTCGAGTTCCCGGTCGCTCGCCTCCCGGAACACACCTTCCCACCGTGCGACCACGACCGAAGCCAGGCAGTTCCCGATCACGTTGGTCATCGTTCGTCCCATGTCCATCAATGTGTCGACGCCGAGGATGAGCGTCACGCCCTCGAGCGGAAGATGATAGCTCGCCAGGGTTGCGGCGAGGATCACGAGCGAGGCGCGAGGAACGCCGGCCACGCCCTTGCTGGTCAGCATCAGCGTCAGCAGCATGGTGATCTGCTGGCCGATCGACAGCTGGACGTTGGCAGCCTGAGCCACGAACACAGCGGCGAGCGACAGATACAGCGTAGAACCGTCGAGATTGAAACTGTAGCCGAGCGGCAGGACGAAGGCGACGACGCTGCGCGGCACGCCGAGCCGCTCCATCGCCTCCATCGCTCGCGGCAGCGCCGCTTCGCTGGAGGTCGTCGAGAACGCGATGACCGCCGGCTCCTTCACCGTCATGAAGAACTTCCTGATCGGCACTTTGAACAGGACCATGACGGGCACGAGCACCAGGAGGTAGAACGCGGCGAGCGCAATGTAGAGCGTGCCCACCAGCCAGGCGAGGTTATAGAGGACGCCGAACCCGCCCTTTCCGATCGTGTAGGCCATCGCGGCCGCGACGCCGATCGGGGCGTACTTCATGACGATGTTCGTGAACTTGAACATCGCTTCGGCAAGCGACTCGCAGAACTCGATCATCGGCCGCGCCTTCGGCCCGACCATCGTCAACGCAATCGCGAAGATGATCGACCAGACGACGATCTGAAGCACGTCTCCCTCGGCCATCGCCTGAATGACGGAGGTCGGGAAGGTATGGAGCAGGATTTGATCCCAGGTCTGCGCCGTAGCGGAGATCGCCGGCGCGCCGGTTGGCGCGGGAAGAACCAGGCCGACGCCCGGCTTGAAGATGTTGACGGCAAGCAGACCGATGACCAGCGCGATCGTGGTGACCACTTCGAAGTAGATCATCGCGCGCAGGCCCATGCGCCCGACCGCTTTGACGTGGCCGGCGCCGGCTATGCCGGCGACGAGCGTACCGAAGATCAGCGGCGCGATGATCATCTTGATCAGGCGCAGGAACAGCTGACTGAACGGATTGAAGTATTTTGCCCAATCGGGATGCGTATTGCTGACGAGCGCGCCGGCGGCAATGCCGACGACGAGCCCGAGGATGATCTGCTGGGTGAGCGTCAGCCCCTTGCGCGCCGGGACGTGCGCCTGTGCCGCTGAAGACATCGGGGGATTCTATCCGAGCTTGGTCAGCGTTCGCGCCGTCAGCTCGCGCGGATCGAGTCCGGCCGATCTGGCGATCTGTTGCAGGGTCGTCGGCAGTGAAGCGCGGAACCGCCACTCGTCCTCGCGCGCACCTGCGGCGGTCAAGGATCGCGCCCACCCCGGCCACCATGGGCGGTCGCGCTTCGCAATAGGTTCGATGACGACCAGACGTGCGCCGCGCGTGACGGCGTCGACCAGGCGTTGAAGCAACTGCGCCCGAGACGCCTCGGTCAGCTCGTTGGCCGAATAGGCAACAACGAATGCCAGGTCGTGGGATCTGGAATTCTGGAGACCGGGGACTCCCCGGACCGCGTCGCCGACGATGGCGTGGCCACGCAGACCGAGCTCGCGATAGGTCCAGTTCGCTTCACTGACCGCCCAGGCGTTGCGATCGATTCCCTCGATCGTCGGCGCTGCACCGTACGCGAGAGCCCAGGCGGCACCGGCGACGCCGGTACCGCAGCCGAGATCGTGAATCGTCCGGGGAGCGCCGCTCGTTCGCGGCAGTGCCTCGAGCACTTGGGTGATGGTCAGGAAGTGGAGCGGCCCGTAGAACAGCGCGAACGCGGCGCGCTTGCCGGCTCCCTCGAGCGCGGCGCCGCTTTCCAGTTTGCCGCGCCGTTCGACGTAACAGGATGACAGGGCGCGGAGCGCGCGCGTCAGTTCAGAGCGCGTGAGGTTGGCGAGATGGCGCTGCTCGAGCGCAGCGAGCCACGAGGCGACGACTTCAGTCAGCCGCTGCGCCTCCGCAACGCGACCGAAGCCATCCCGCCAAAGCTCGCGTGGCTTTCAGCGCGAGCGACGGCGGATGGCGGAGAGAGAGGGATTCGTCCGCCTTCGCGCGTTGCGCTACGGCGGGATCTGCATCCTGTCGGCGAAGCCATCCCGCCAAAGCTCGCGTGCCTTTCAGCGCGAGCGACGGCGGATGGCGGAGAGAGAGGGATTCGAACCCCCGGAACCCTTCCGGGTTCAGTGGTTTTCAAGACCACCGCCATCGACCACTCGGCCATCTCTCCGCTTCGATAATTGTCGCATAGCCATTTGCTTTCCGAACGTTCGAGGGTTGGCAGGTCGGTCGACTACGATGAATCGGCAGGCCGCGCGATCTAATCTGCGCGACATCGCAATCTCAGTGCTCTGTCTTCATTTCGCAAGAGACGTCCGCATCCATTTCTGCCACCGCTTCTGCGCGGGCGGCCTCAACTCCGCGTTCGATGCCGCGGCCATGAGGCGGCTGCAACGCAGACAATCACAAAAAGCCGAGTAAGCGCGCCGAACGAAGCCGGACTGTCGCTCACACTCGCTCCACGTCCGGAGCGTCAACCACACCGATGACCTGTTGTCCTCCGTCACCAGCAGAGGGGGAAACGCAGGTCGAAAGGATTATTGTCTCCAATCCGCACGTAATCACGATGGAGAACCTCCCGTTCCTGGCCATCCGCATAAAACGCCTTCACGATGATCGCTGTGTTCCAGCCTGAGCCCGTTTCTTGACCATCAGGAGGTCTCTTGTAGATTCGCAGAACGTCTTGCCCGCATTGACCTCGCTTCGCACCAGGCGGGACGATAAAGCCGTACGGTCCGGCGGCCTGATGGTCTGCCACTTGGCGGTTCTTAAAAAACCATCGTTCCTGGGGAGGGACGCCGGCGCGAAGGAGTTGAATCATGACCTCGTCATCCGGATCCTTGTCATCGTCTTCGGTGATGAACATCACAGAGATAGTGCGGACCTCGTCCCCACGGGGAATCTCGCCGCGGTGGACGGCAATGTCGACTTTGCCCGTCAATCGCGAGACAACAACCAGGTCAGTCGTGGTTGAGAACAGTCCCACCAGATCCACCGGTTGCAACTGAGAATGCAGTTCCGCGTTCGGGCCCAGTGGGCGGTTGAGAGCCGCTTCCAGATCGGAGTCAAGCCGAGCCAAGTGGGGTTTCATATCAATGGCAATACCTTGCTGGAGCAATCCGCCGACGGTGGGATCCACCAAAGCAAAGTAGAGCCATGTCGCGTTTCGAAGCAGTTCACTGCGCGTATCGAGTGTGAAATCCCACCACTCAAGTCTTACAACCTTCCTGATTGCGTCGTACCAAATCCGAGTGCGGATGTAGACCGTTCCCTTAACAGTGCCGTCCACATCGAACGCGACAATCGTGTCCTCGCCGGAAGGATAAATCCGGGAACTGACGATAGTCGCGTGTGGATCGGGAAAAATCGGCACTTTGACGCGAAACTCACGCCCATTCATCGTTTCAGCGAGCTTGCGACTGAGTTCCGCGAAGGGAAGGTTCAGTTGTGCCGCTGCGTAAGTATGATCATCGAACGGCGCTTGCGAAGGAGGTGGAAGGGCGGGAACGGGGCTGGACGATGGCGGCTGTCGAATCGTAATCTCAGGCCTCGCCCTTACACCCAGAGTAGTGC
>JBKPSE010000496.1:0-2754 GCA_046765855.1 Acidobacteriota bacterium
CCTGCTCTGCGAGGAAATCTTTGGACCTGTCCTGACCGCTTACGTGTATCCCGATGGTCAGTGGGAAGAGACGCTCGACATCATCGACAAGACGTCTCCCTACGCGCTGACCGGCGCGGTGTTCGCGCGCGATCGCGGCGCCATCCGCCAGGCGGCGTCGGCGCTGCGCAATGCCGCCGGCAACTTCTATATCAATGACAAGCCGACCGGCGCGGTCGTCGGCCAGCAGCCATTCGGCGGCGCCCGCGGCTCGGGCACCAACGACAAGGCGGGATCGAAACTGAATCTGGTACGGTGGGCGAGCGCGCGCACCGTCAAGGAGACGCTCGCTCCGCCACGCGACTACAAATATCCGTTCATGGCGGAAGAGTAGCCGAATCGAGCGTCGAGGATCGCGGGATCGAGGATCGAGGTCCTCGGTCCTCGATCATTGCGGCTTGTCATCCGCCTTCAGATCGCCGAGCGCGTACTGAATGCCGGCGAGCAGATGCTCGAGCATCGCGCGGTTGGCGTAGATGCTCTCGTCGTGGCCGTGTGCCTCGTAGAACAACCGTCCTTTGCCCTCGGCGCGGATCCAGCTCAACGCGTAATCATGGTCGGGCCGAGGATTCCTTTCTTTCGCCTTGTCGGCGTCGCTCATCCTGTCGTAGTCGACGCTGGTCAGCACGTGCACGTTGCTCCGCGAGAACGAGTCGTTGGCGAAAACGTATGTCTCGTCGCGAATCTCGAACGGCTTGCCGTTGAACATCGCCGTCAGCGGGCTCTTCGGGTCGTCGATCTTCACCGTGACGAGCTGCGGATTGTTCCAGTGGAACTTGAAGTAGCCGCCTATCATCCGGTTGAACTCCGGCCACAGGGCCTGCCCGGCGGCGGCCATCGGCTGCGCGCAGGCGCTGCCGTGGTATGAATCGCTCGCGGCGTGGATCCCGGCGATGCCTTTGCCGCCGCGGATGAATTCCAGCAGCGCCGCGCGCCGTGCCGCCGTCGCAGACGCGTCGTTCGGATCGTCGAGGAAACAGCCGGTCGTGTTGTCCAGGAAGACCAGATCGTACTGCTTCAGATTGTCGGCCGTGATGTCCGCCGCTTCGTAAGTCGTGGCCGCCGTCCAGGCGCCGGTCCTGGCGCCCATCGCTTCGATCGTCTTGGCGGCGAGCGGGATGGAGGAGTGCACGTAGCCGGCGGCGCGCGCCAGCACCAGCACCTTGCGCGGCCGCAGCGCCTTCGCCGGCGCCTTGTCGGGAAGAGCGGCCGTCATTTTTTCAACGTCTCCAGGGCATGCCGTGCGCGGGTTGGTGCCGCGTCCGCCGCAGGCGGGCTCCGTTGGCGCCTGGGCTGGCGGTTGGCCGACGGTCTGACTGGGCGGCAGTCCTGGTGGCGGCGGAGGGATCTGCTGCGCAAGCAGCGGCGTTACCAACAGACTCAGCGCGAAGATGGCCACTCTCGATCGCATGGGCGGTTCCTCCGTAGCGCTGCCAGTCTACTGCGGGTCAGCCGCTCGCTCACCATCACGAACCGCTGCGGTCCACGATCTCCGATTGACACTGCCGCTCCACAAGATTATCTTCCCAAGTGATGCCGAAACGTGGACGGCCGCCAATCGAAGGGGACATGCTGCAGGGTACGCTTGACGTGCTCGTGCTGAAGACGCTCGCGCTCGGCCCGGCGCACGGGCATACCATCGCGCACGCGATCGAGCACCGTTCAGAAGATGTTCTTCAGGTCGAGCACGGCTCGCTCTATCCCGCGCTGCACCGCCTCGAGGACCGCGGCTGGATCGCGTCCTTCTGGGGCACCTCCGAGAACAACCGGCGGGCGCGCTATTACCGGCTCACTCCGAAAGGTCGCAAGCAGCTCGAAGCACAGACCAATCGCTGGGACGAAATCGTCCGCGCCGTCAATCGCATCCTGCGTCCCGCCTCTGAACAGTAACGCCGATGTCGCTGATGCGTTTCCTCCGCCGCCGCCACTGGGACGAGGAGCGCGCGCGCGAGCTCGATTCGTATCTCGCCGAAGAGATGTCCGACAACATCGCGCGAGGCATGACGCCGGAGCAGGCACGCATCGCCGCGCATCGCAAGCTTGGCAACCCGACTCTCATCCGCGAGGAGATCTACAGGATGAACTCGATGGCGTTTCTCGAAAGCCTCTGGCAGGACTTCGCCTATGGCGCCCGGCTCTTGCGGCGCAATCCCACCTTCGCCATCGTGGCCATCCTCACTCTGGCGCTGGGCACCGGCGCCAATACGGCGATCTTTCAGCTCGTCGACGCCGTCCGACTTCGCAGCCTGCCGGTCGACCATCCGGAGGAGCTCGTCGAGGTCCGGATCGTCAAGGCGCCGCAGGGGCGCACCGGACAGTTCATGGGCACGCGCCCGTCGCTGTCGAACCCGCTGTGGGAACGGATTCGCGCAGAGCAGCGCGTGTTCTCGGGGATGCTGGCCTGGGGCAGCACGACGTGGAATCTTGCCCCCGGCGGGGAAGTCCGGCCGGCGGCGGGGTTGTACGTCAGCGGAGAGTTCTTCGAAACGCTGCGAGTGCGCCCTCAGATCGGCCGGGTCCTGACTCCAGCCGACGACGTCCGCGGCTGCGCCGCACCTGGCGTGGTGATCAGCGATGCCTTCTGGCGCCGCGAGTACGGCGCGGATCCGTACGCCGTCGGGCGTTCGATTCTGCTCGAGGGACACCGGTTCGACATCATCGGCGTCACGCCGCCCTCTTTCTATGGCGTTGAAGTCGGCCGGACCTTCGATGTGG
>JBKPSE010000497.1:0-7411 GCA_046765855.1 Acidobacteriota bacterium
GGGATCGTCTCCGGCGCGCCAAATGCCGATGGCGAGCAGCAGCACGACCAGCCAGGCAGCGGTTCTTGGCAGCCGGGGAATCGCCAGTGCCGCGCCGACCCCGGCGGCCAGCGCAAGAGGGGGAGCGGCCTGGACGAAGTACTGAGGCAGATTGCGGCTGCCGTTGATCGCAATCGAGATGCATGCCACCGCCACCCAGACCACGGGCAGCAGCGCAGTGCGGCGGGACACCGCCTGGAACAACAACACCGCACAACCCAGGCCACCCACGAACCACAATGCGTCAACGCGGGCGTGCTCGATGGGAAACGTGACCAGATACCTGGCCATGTCGAACGGCCCCGCGTAGGTCTCACCGGAGTAGCGCAGGTTGTAGAGAACCGTCGCCTGATACAGATCGCCGAGCGCGCCGCCGTGCCGGAATACGAGGAGGAGTACGAGCGGGATCGCGATCGCACCGCCGGCAACCCAGAGCAGGTTCGCAAGCGTCAGCCGCCGCGTCAGCATCAAAGCCGCGACGAACACGACGACGTAGATTGCCGCGTTGTATTTGATCGCGAACGCAGCGCCGAGCAGCAGCCCCGCCGCAAAGAGCGCGCCTTTGCCTTCGACACGCTTTGCCGCCAGCGCCAGCGCCGCGGTCACTGCCAGCGCAATGAACGTTTCCCCCTGCGCCCGTACGCGCACGCCGCCGAGGCGGCCGAGCGCCGGATCGGAGAGCAGGAGGAACAAGCATGCGGCGAGACTCCCGGCGGCGGGTGCGCCGCCAATCCTCGCGCCGATCAACCACAGCAGCGCGGCGATCGACGCGGCGGCGGCAAGATCGGCGGCAGCAATGACCTCGTCGTGCGGCGACATCCATCGCAGCGCGGCATAGATGTAGTGGATGCCCGGCGGCTTCTGGTCCCATGCGTCGCGATACGCGAGCTCGCCGTGAAGGATGCGATCGCCGACGTAGGCGTAGAGGCCCTGGTCGGATCCCATCGGCTGGACCAGCGACGGCAGACGCACGATCAACAGTGCGGCGACGAGCGCCAGCAGCAGGCGTGTGGACATTGAGGGGATAGAAGCGCCGAACCGCATGAATTATAGTGCTGGCGAGCCTTGCCCTTGTCAGCTCGCATTGCCACGGCCCCCTCGCTTGCGCTGGTGGTGCCCACCTACAATGAGCGCGAGCGGCTGCCCGAGCTCGTGCGCGCGATCTTCTCCGCGTATCAGGCGGCCAGCGTCGACGGCGAGCTGGTCATCGTCGATGACAATTCGCCTGACGGCACCGGCGCCGTCGCCGACGAGCTCGCGCGCCGGTTTCCAATCAAGGTGCTGCACCGCGCCGGCAAGCTCGGTCTCGGTACCGCCGTCGTCGAAGGCTTCCGGGCGGCCGACGCCGAGATCGTCGGCGTCATTGACGCCGATCTCAGTCATCCCCCGGAGCTCGTGCCGCACATGCTGTCGGTGCTGCGGGCGGAGGGCGCTGACATGGTGATCGGCAGCCGCTACGTCGCCGGCGGTGGCACCAGCAACTGGGAGATGTCGCGCGTGTTGATGTCCAGATTCGCCTGCGTGCTCGCGCGCGGGCTGACGCCGGTGCGCGACGCAACGTCCGGCTTCTTCCTGATGCACCGCGATCGCGCGCGCGGCGTCACGATCTCTGCGGGCGGGTTCAAGATCTGCCTGGAGCTGCTGATCCGCAGCGATCCGAGGGTCGTCGTCGAGGTCCCTTACGTGTTCAAGGGACGGACGGCAGGCGAGAGCAAGATGAACCTGAAGGAAGCGACCGGGTATCTGCACCAGTTGAAGGAGCTGCACGCTTACCGGCGCACTCACCGCCTGCCGCGGCCGCGGCACGTCGTCGTCAGCGCCCGCTGATCGGATCGGCGACGGTGCGTGGCGGCGGTTCGGGAACGCGCGAGCCGAACAGCGTACGCGTGGCGATCTGGCCGAAGATGGACGGCTTCGTTGTCGCCAGCCGGAGCATGTCTCCGAGCCGGTTGGCAAGGTAGCCGGGGCGCATGAAGAACCGGCGCTTGGCGCGATTGATCGCGTCCATGACCACGTCCTGGTCGAGACCGTTGCCTCGGAGCAGATAGTACGAGTATTCCATCCGGCTCCAGTCCTCTTCGACCAGCATCCCGTCCTTGACGACCTTGTCGTAGAGGGCGGTGCCTGGATAGGGCACGGCCGGATAGAAGTTCGCGAAATCCGGATTGAGCGCGATCGCGTATTCGATGGTCTGATTGATCGTATCGATGGTCTCGCCCGGGTAGCCGAAGATGAAGAACGCGAACGAGCGGATGCCGGCATCGCGCATGTTGTCGATTGCGGTCTGGATCTTCTGCCGTTCGAGGCGCTTGACCATGTCCTTGCGGATGTCCTCTGACTCGGTTTCGATCCCCATCGCCAGCATCCAACATCCGGCTTTGCGCAGGCGGTGCACGAAGGCGCGATCGGTGAGATTGTCGGCGCGCGCGTTGCCGAACCACTGAATCGGCAGCTTCCGGGCGATCAGCTCCTCGCAGAATGCGGAGAACGACTTCACGTTCAGGGTGACGGTGTCCCCCCACAGATAGAAGAAGTCGATGCCGAATTCGCGATAGCCGCGCTCGATCTCGTCGACGAGCGATTTCGGGCTGCGTTCGCGGAACTTGTGGCCCTGATGGATCGGCGCGACGCAGAAGTCGCACGAGTACGGGCAGCCGCGGCTGGTCTCGACGATCACATAAGGGCGATTGACCAGCGGCAGGTTATACGTGCGCAGCGGCACCAGGTCCCACGCCGGATACGGCATCTGTAGGAACCCGTTGAAGGTTCCGTGCGCGGTGTGCTGGACGATTTGGCCGTCGCGGCGGAAGATCAGGCTCGGAATGGTGGCGAGCGCGTCCGTCGAGTCGAGCTGTGCGAGCGCCAACGCGGCGTCTTCCGGCTCCCCCACGAACATGCCGTCCACCGCTCGCGCGCGCTGCATGGCGGCGGCGGGAGTCGCCGAGGCATGCGGACCAAAGCAGAACATCGGGGCGCCGAAGTGCCGCTTGATGCGCGCAATCGCGTCGACGTCCACGTCGAGAGTCGGCGTCGTGCTGGGAAAGAGAATCAGCGTCGGCTGGAACCCTTCCCGATCGAGAGCCGCCAGCAGATCTTCGGGTGAACGCCGTTCGGCCGTGAGATCGACGAGACGGACGTCATGGCCGGCGTTGCGCAACAGCGAGGCGATCACCGCGAGCGTGTATGGCGGCTTGGTCGTGCCGAGGACCTCTTCGCGCTCCTGACATCGCCCCTGGCGGGTGAATGCGACGCCGTTGACCAGCGGCGGATTGACGAGCAGCGTCTTGCGCCCGAGCGCCATCAGGTGTGCACCACCGTCATTGGAATCGTGCGCCGCTTGGGCAGGTCCGCGCTGGCTACGGCGGGCTCTTGCGCGAGCTCGACTTTGCAGCAGCGGCGGCAGACCGGAAAGATGCCGTGCTCGAGCAGTTTCTTGCGCATGCCGACGTAGCGCTCGCCGTTCCAGACTTCTTCGAGCGTCGATTGCGTGAGGTCGCCGACTTCAACGCGAATGAACGGGCAGAAATAGACCTTGCCCGAAAACGAGACGCGCGCGTGAAGGAACGGGTACAGGCAGCGTCCATTCAGCCTGGTGCCCGGCGTGTAGTAGCTGTCCATCAACGGCGTGTGGACCTTGGGGCGGAAGTCGAACAGGATGTTGCGTTCGCGGCACCTGGCGGCAAGCGCGGTCACCTGCGAGCGAACGCGCTCGACGTCGAGACCGGGATCCGGCGTGACGAAGGTGGCAATCACCGATGGATCGTCGGCGCCGATGATCCGCGCTGTTTCCGCGACTTCTTCCGGGGTGCTGAACATCAAGTGGTTCAGGCCGATCGCGTCCACGCCCAGTTCTTCCGCGACGTCAACCATCCGATCCAGCGCTTCCAGGCTCTCGTGCGCAACGGTGGTGTTGATGCTGACGCGCAGCGGCGCGCCTTTGCGCCGGGCCGCTTCCTGAAGCCGGCGGAGACCCTGGGTGGTTCGTTCAAAAGTGCCCTTCAGACCGCGGGCCGCGTCGTGCAGATCCTTGGGTCCGTCGACCGAGACGCTGATGTGCTTGAGGAATCCGCGCGAGGCGAGCTCCGCGAGGGCATCCGCGCGCTCATCGGTGATGATCGTCCCGTTGGTCGTCAGATAGCCGCAGGCGTAACCCTTCTCGCGGAAGAGATCGAGCACGGACATGATGTCCTTGCGCATGAAGATCTCGCCGCCGGTCAGACTGATCTGGAGTCCCTGCTGCTCGGGGAAGGCCTTCGAGAGCGCCTCGAGCGAGAGTTCCTGCCGCCATTCCCCTTCGATGTTCAGCAGATCGCCGACGTAGCAGAACTCACAGTGCAGGTTGCACCGCATCGTCGCTTCGTAGACGGCGCCCATCGGCAGGCGGTCGGCGCGGCCGCTCGCCTCGTCGAGAAAATGCTGGATGCGGTCCTCGTACTTGCGACGGCGATACCTGGCCCACATATGGCGGGCCGCGGGCAGCGCACGCGCCTGACTCTTCAGGCGGTCGCGGATTCTACGAACGAGGACCATCGATCTGCCAGATCTCCACGATTGGACCGGGACGCTCCAGCGCCTCGGTAATGCGCGCATCAGTGTTGTGCAGGAAGGGCTCGGCCCGAGACCCATTGCCGGGGCGCTTGTACGGTGGAAACTCGGCGATACGCCGGCCCTCCCGGGCCAAAGCTGCGAGAAACGGCAACGTTGCTGGGTCATCGTCATTGTACCGCTTCAGCACGACGAACGCTACGTTTTCACGGCGCAACGCGGCGAGCGGATCGGCGCCGGCGAGCTCATCCGCGGGCATGTAGATCTTGTCGGCATCCAGCCCGCGGCCGATGTAGATCAGGCGATAAGCCGGGGCCGGGTAAGGATTCCGTGCGAGCTGCAGCGCCGTTTTGGTCGGCATAGGTTGTCCGGAGCGCTCGACCGCCTCGCGCAGCACCGCGGGTGTCGGTTCGAGCGGAACCGAGTACGGCTGCGTCAGGACCGTGGCCCCGTTCGGCACGCGGCTGCGAATGAACTCGAGCGCCAGGGTGCGCGTGTCCGTCTGCCTGATGAAGGCCACGGTGCGCGCGCTCTGGTAGGCGGCTGGCGCCGCGCATATCGCCAGCAGCACGAGCCAGGTCGCCGGTCCACCGCGCGTGCGCGCCGCGGCATCCAGCGCCGTTCCCGCGAACAGCGCCACGAACGGCGTTACCGGAACGAGATAGCGGCTGGCTGGAAACGTGCCGGCGATGAACAGGAGAAATGGCACCGCGAAGGACAGCGCCCAAGCGGTTCGCGCTGGCGATGTCTTCAAGCCGTAGACGACACCTGCCAGCGCAGCGACTGCCGCCGGAACGCCCATGGTGTCGAACAGCAGGAGCCTGCCGTAGCGCGCCGCGCTCGCCAGGTATCCGACGTCGCCGAGGGCGCGATCGACCACGATCTGGCGGTTTGCGGCGATGTCGCGCAGCGCTATCGCCGGCTCTACCAGAATGAAGGGGGACAAGGCAAAGAAGACGACGGCGCTGATCGCGCCTGCGACGGCGATACGGCGCGTCGCCTCCGCCCACGTAGGAGCACCGCGCACGGCAGACCACACAAGCGGGATCGCGAGAAAAATCGCGTAGTAATGGGTCGAGAACGCGACTCCGGTCAGCGTCGCCGCGAGGACGAGCGAACCGCTGCCGCGCCACAACGCCTCGTAGGCGAGATAGGCAGCCACGATCACGAGAGTCACCGGCACGTCGTGCTTGACATAGTGCGAATTGAGGACGTGAAGCGGCGCCACGGCGAGCAGCAGCGCGGCCGCCACGCCGGCACGCCGGGATGCGACGCGCGCCGCCAAAAGACACGTTGCCAGGACGGTTGCGGTCCCCAGGAGCGCCGTCAGCAGACGGCCGGCGACGAACACGCGAGTCGGATCGATGAAGAACTCGCGCTGGAATGCCGCGAAGGACGCCACCGACCGGCTGGCCACGGCGACCAGCGCGGTGAGCCCCTCCCACACGAACAAGACGTAGAAATAGAAAGTCGGATAGAGGAAGTTGTGCGGATTGGGATCCCCTTTCGCGAACGCCAGCGCGCGCGACATGATCGCGACTTCGTCGGGGTTGTAGACGGCAGGCAGGCCGTAGCGAAGGCCGATCAGACGAAAACCGAGCGCGACGGCCGCAATCAGCAGCCAGATCGACAGGTGCCGCCGCTTCATTCAGGCGGTCCCAGATCGGTCGCCACGATCTCACCTGCCATCTCGGTGCTGTCCGGCGCTTGCGCCGGCTTCGGCTCAGGCGCGGGCCGGCGCCGCAACGCACGTAACCGCTGCAGTTCTTCGGCGTGGAAAAAGCCGCTGATTGCGAGCAGGCCGACGAACACCGCGATGACCGTTATGCCGCGCGTGAGCACGTCCGGCACGGGCGCCAGCGTCGAACGTGGATCGACGGCGACGCTGATTCTCGGCAGCATCGACGCGGCCAGAAACCCGGCGATCGCCGCCGCAATCACGCGCACAAGGCGTCCCCATTCATAGGCAATCGGATAGAAGCGCTGCGAGAACGTGTAGCCGAGCGCCGCCTGCACGGCGTATGCGGCACCGTTGGCCCACGCCGCGCCGACCATGCCGTAGCGAGGAATCAGGAAGAGGTTCATGCCGATGTTGGTCGCGGCTGCGGTGAGCGTCGCGGCAGGATAGAACTGCGTCCGCTTCGTGATGTTCAAGCCAATCGACGTGAGCAGGTAGACGCCCTGAAAGAACACGCCGAGCGCCGTGAAGCCGACGACAATCGAGACATCACTCCATCGCGGATCGTCCGGCGCAAGAATGCGTCCGTGCGTCATCGCCTTCAGCGCGTCTCGTCCCACCGCCGAAAGACCGGCGGTGAGGAGCGCCAGGATCGCCACACCGTACGTGGTGACGAAGCGGAACACACGCGGCGCGTCGGGCTCTCGGACCGTCGAGTAATAGAACGGCGCCCACGCTGATTCGAACGCGCTGAGGAACAACTTCTGCGCCAGACCGAAGGTGACGCCCATCGAATAGATGCCGACGACCTCCAGCGTGGAGTATAGGCCGAGCAGAAACTTGTCCCCGACGGCGATCACCTGTTGCGCGGCGGCATGCGGCACACGCGGCAGACCGAATGCGAGCGCGTCGCGCAGAGTCTCGCGCGAGAATATCGGCCGGATCAGCGGCGCGAACCAGCGCCCGAGTACCGTGAGCACGCCGATCGTCACCAGCACGTCCGCGAGATAAAGACCGGTGACGCCCAGGCCGAGCTTCATCACCAGCAGCAGCCGAACGACGACGGTGAGAATCGATCGGATCAGGGTAAGCAGGCTGAACGTGACGGTGCGCCGTTCCATTCGCAGGACGTGAAACGGAATGAACGTA
>JBKPSE010000498.1:0-2983 GCA_046765855.1 Acidobacteriota bacterium
CACCCATTTCTCGCGCACCGAGATGCATGACGGCGGACTCCGCGATTGTGTGGTGCGCGATGGGTGAAACGCGTCGTACAGGCCGCCGATAACCGGTTATCAGATGCCAGAGCGGGCTGATCACGGTCACGAGGAAGGCCAGGGCCATGTGGAATCGCCCCTGCAGGCCACGGTGTGTGCCCACGCCAAGCAGCTCCGCATGAGGAGCCCGAGATTGAAGCCGCCCGTGTGAATCAGCAGTCGCTTCTGTTCGTGTGTCCGCGGAGGTGCACGCGGCGCATGCCGCCCGTCGTTTGCCCATCGCCATCGGCGACGGTGTAGTACGCGGGATCGACGAGTAGATCCCTAATTCAGCGTTTCAGACTGGGTGGCGGCGCCGACGCGACCAGCACAGGCGCAGCGGAGGACGATCCCATGGACCAGGTCGATCGGGAATTTGGTCAGCCCAACCCCAATGCGCCGGCAGCGCTCGCTCGATTTGCATTTCTCATTGGCAGATGGCGATGCGAAGCAAACGTGAGGGCGGCCACTGGAGAATGGCAGACGTTCCGAGCAACGTGGCTCGGTCGCTTCATCCTCGACGGGTATGCAATCGCAGATGAATATAGGATGACAGCCTCCTCCGGCGAGCTGATCGTGCTCGGCGTGAATCTACGCACGTATGACGCCACCAAGCAGCTTTGGAACATGAAGTGGCTACACGCGCTGGCCGGAACGTGGGTGGACCTCGGACCGGAGGAGCTCGGTGGCGTCAGATTCGATGCTCAATCAATCGTCTACGCCTTCAAAGAGCCGATGGCCACCCAAGCCTATACGCGCGCCACTTACACGAACATTTCCGAGACGCACTTCACGTGGCGAGGCGAGAAGTCCGACGACGGGAAGGCCTGGAGCGAATTCATGGTCGTTGAGGCCTATCGCAGCAAGGAGTAGGAGGCCGTCGCGAGTTTCACCACGGGCTGCTAGGGGCTGACTTTCTTGCGGAAGTACTCGAGGGTCTTCGTCAGTCCTTCCTCCAGGCCGACCTTCGGCTCCCAGCCGAGCAGCGTGCGCGCTCTGGTGATGTCAGGCTGGCGAACCTTCGGGTCGTCTTCGGGCAGCGGACGGTAGACCAGCTTGCTGCCCGATCCCGTCATTCTGATGATCGTCCGCGCGATCTCTTCGATCGTCATCTCGTGCGGATTGCCGATGTTGACGGGATCGTTCTCCTTCGAGTCCGCGAGCCGCAGGATGCCGTCGACGAGATCGCTCACGTAACAGAAGCTGCGGGTCTGCTTTCCCGATCCGAAGATGGTGACGTCTTCGCCGCGCAGCGCCTGACTCATGAACGCCGGAACGGCGCGCCCGTCGTTCAGCCGCATGCGCGGGCCGTAGGTGTTGAAGATGCGCACGATCTTCGTATCCACCGCGTGATAGCGGTGGTAGGCCATCGTCATCGCTTCGGCAAAGCGCTTGGCTTCATCGTAGACGCCGCGCGGCCCGACGGGATTGACGTTGCCCCAGTAGCTCTCCCTCTGCGGGTGCTCCAGCGGATCGCCGTAGACCTCGGACGTCGAGGCGATCACGAAGCGCGCCTTCTTCGCCTTGGCGAGTCCCAGCGCCTTGTGCGTGCCGAGCGCGCCCACCTTCAGCGTCGGAATCGGCAGCTCGAGATAATCGATCGGGCTCGCCGGGCTCGCCCAATGGAACACCACGTCCACCGGTCCGTCGACGTAGATGTAGTTCGTGACGTCGTGCTTCACGAACATGAAATCGCGGCCGGCGAGATGCGCGATATTGTCGATGTTGCCGGTCAGCAGGTTGTCGATGCCGACGACGCTCCAGCCGCGATCGAGCAACGCTTCGGACAAGTGTGAGCCGATGAATCCGGCCGCACCGGTGATGACTGCTCTTGCCATGAAACCTGGCTCTAGAAGGCCGGACGCTGCAGGCCGCGGACCAGCGTCAGCCACATGATCTTGATATCGAGAGCGACCGACCAGTTCTCGATGTAATAGAGATCGTACTCGATGCGCTTCTCGAGCGAGGTGTTGCCGCGCCACCCGTTCACCTGCGCCCAGCCGGTAATGCCGGCCTTCACCTTGTGGCGGAGCATGTACTGCGGGATGCGGTGCTTGAACTGCTCGACGAAGTAGGGACGCTCGGGGCGGGGACCGACGATCGACATGTCGCCGCGGAGCACGTTCCACAATTGCGGCAGCTCGTCGAAATCGAACTTGCGCAGCAGCCGTCCGATCCTGGTGGCGCGCGGGTCGTCGTCTCGGGCCCACACCGGACCGGTCTCGTCTTCCGCCCCGACGTGCATCGAGCGGAACTTGAAGACGTCGAAGGCCTTGCCGTCGAGGCCCATCCGCTCCTGCTTGTAGAACACCGGTCCCGGCGACTCCCGTTTGATCAGCCACGCGATGATCGCAAAGGGAAGTGAAAGGCCGGCCAGCGCCAGCGAGGAGATCGCGACGTCGATGCCGCGCTTCAGCACGCTGTTGAACCCGCGCAGCGGCACGTCGTTCAGGCTGATGATCGGAACGCCGTCGAGATTCTCGAGCCGCGCGCGCAGGGCGATGAACTGGAGCAGGTCGGGGACGACGTGGATGTCGACCCCTTCGCGGTTGGTGGTTTCGATCAGATCGAGCATCTTGACGTGCTCGTCGAGCGGCAGCGCAACGTAGAGATGATCGACGCTCTCGCGGCGCACGATGTCGTCCGCCTCGGCGAGCGAGCCGAGCAGCGGAATGCCGCGGTAGCCGATGTGATCGCCGGCGCGATCGTCGATGAACCCCACGATCTTGAATCCGAGCTCACGATGCTCGAGCACCTTGTCCGCGACCACCCGTCCGAGGTCACCGGCGCCGGCAATCAGCACGCGCTTGAGGCCGATCCCGGCGCGCCAGCGGCGTTCGAGGGCTTCGCGCACGAGCTCGCGCGAGGCATAGGCGAACGCGACGTTGAGGACGAGGAACAGCAGCCACACCCACTGGGAGAC
>JBKPSE010000499.1:0-5503 GCA_046765855.1 Acidobacteriota bacterium
CTTCCGCACAGGGCCGGCAGCGGCCGCAGCGCAGTCCTGGCTGCAGCATCACGCGGGAACCCTCCGCCACCGGCCCGCCCCCCTGCACGACCTCGCCGGCAACATCGCTGCCCGAGATGTGCGGAAGCGGAAGCGTGATGCGATCGAGTCCGCGCCGTTCCCAGAGATCGAGGTGATTCAGCGCGCAGGCGCGGACGCGGACGATCGCGCGGCCGGGAGCGGGGACGGGATCGGGCGCGTCTTCGAACCGCAGCACACTGATGTCGCCGTGCTGATGAAAGCGGACGGCCTTCATGCGGTTTACGCCGCGCTGATATCGGCGATTTCGCCCATGTCCAGGGCCCTGAGCGACGGCAGAATCTTGTCGCGATCGCCCACCACGACCGTGAGCAGGCGCGAGGGATCGATGTGCTTCGCCGCGACCGCGGTGACTGCCTCCTCGTCGAGCGCCAGGATCTTGGGCACGAAGGTCGTGAAATAGTCGTCGGGCAGCTGGTAGAGGGCAAGCTGCGCGACGCCGCGCGCAATCTGGTCGGCCGTCTCGAAGTTGCGCGGGTACCCTCGGGTCAGCGACGCGCGACCGAGCTCGAGCTCCTGCTTCGTGATCGGCCGCTCACCCTGGATCGCCCGCATTTCGCTGAGCGCCTCGCGTACCGCGTCGGCCGTCGCATCGGCCTGCACGCTCGCGTGCAGCACGAACGGGCCCGGCGCGCGGCGGAACTCGAAGGCGGTACGGGCGCCGTAGGTGTAGCCCTTCTGCTCCCGGAGGTTCATGTTGATGCGGCTGACGAACTGGCCGCCGAGAATCATGTTCGCGACCAGCGCGCCGTGATAATCGGGCGAGCGCCGCGGCAGCGCGACATGTCCCATGCGCAGCTCGGACTGCGCCGCACCGCCGCGATGAACGAGCGCGACCCGCATCGTCGGCGGCGTCGCCGGCGGAAATGTCTCCGGCTCGGCGATGGGATCGGTCGGTTCTCCTTTCCAGCCCTCGAAGGCGCGAGACACCGACTCCGCGAGCGCTTCGTGCGAGCCGTCGCCTACGGCAATGACCGTGGTCTTTGCCGGCACGAACGCGCGGCGATGAAACAACGTGATGTCCCTGATCATCATCGCGCGAAGCGAGCCCTCTGATCCGATCGGCAGATGACCGTAGGGATGGTTGCGATAGAGAAGCTGCGTGAACGCACGGTCGGCCAGCGCCGGCGGCATGTCTTTCAGTTGCAGCAGGCGGTTGAGCCGCAGATCGCGGACGCGATCGAACTCGCGCTGCTCGAAGCGGGGCCGGATCAGCATGTCGCGCATCAAATCGAGGCCGCGATCGACGTTGCGTTCCAGCGTCGTCAGCCCGAGCACGGTGGCGTCGTGGCCGACGTCCAGATCCAGCTGTGCCCCGATGCGGCCGAGCGCTTCATGGACGTCGAGCGCCCCTTTGTCGCCGCACCCTTCGTCGAGCATGTCGCCGGTAATCGCCGCCAGGCCAGGGCGGTCGGCGGGATCCGCCGAAGCGCCGGCGGGCACCAGCGCGAGCACGGCGACGAGCGGAACCTGGCGATGCTCGACCGTCCACACCCGCAGGCCGTTGCCGAGCGTCGTCCGGCGGATTTCCGGGAAGGTGAAGGGGCGTTCGGGGCCGGCCGTGGGCAGTCGACTGCGGTCCACCGCCATCACGCGACCGCCACTGGCTGCGAGCCGGCGAGCGCGAGCGCGACGCGCCCGCGCGGGACCACGCTCAAGACGACGCGGTGGCCTGGCTTCAGATGCAGCAGCGCCGCCTGACGGAGCCGCTCGGTCGTGGCCGAGCGATAGCGCTCGAGATCCTGGGTGAAGTACCCCGGGTCGCCGATGAACGTGTTGTAGGCATTGAGCTGGTCGGATTTGCCGCCGAAACCGCCGACCGTCTGCAGACGAAAGAGGAAATGCGCCTCCGCCTGAGCGAGGCAGCGCTCCAATTCCGCGCCGGTCGGGCCGCGATCGAGGAACGCGGCGAGTTCCCTGCTGATGGCACGCTCGACTTCCGCGAGCGTACGGCCGGGAGCTGCGGTGGCGACGATTTGAAAGAAGCTGCCAAGCTCGCGCGAGTTCTGCGACGCGGCGACTTCGGTCGCGATGCGCTGCTCGTAGACGAGCGTGCGGTACAGACGCGACGTCTTTCCGCTGGTCAGCACCTCCGCGACGAGATCGAGATCCGCGTCGCCGCTGGCGAAGAGTGCCGGAGAGTGCCACGCCATATACAGGCGCGGCAGCTCGACACGATCCTCGAGCACCAGCTTCACGTCCTCCTTCGGCGGCACTGGGGTTGCGAGCTCGAGCGGCTGCGGCTTCTGGCCAGCGGGAATCTCGCTGAAGTAATCGTCGACCAGCAGGATGCCGATGTCGGGATCGACGTCGCCGGCGAGCGCGAGGGATGCGTTCGCCGGGTGGTAGTAGCGCTGAAAGAACGCGCGGACATCGTCGATGTTCGCGGCGCGGATGTCGTCGGCGCCGCCGATGGTCAGCCAGTGATACGGGTGATCGGGGGGATACAGGGCTGAGACTATTGCCATCCCGGCCAGCCCGTAGGGGCGATTCTCGTAATTCTGGCGCCGCTCGTTGAGGACGACCTCCCGTTGATTGGCGAATTTCGCGTCGGTCAGGGCCGGCAGCAGGTAGCCCATGCGATCCGACTCCATCCACAACGCGAGCTCGAGCGCGTTGCTCGGCATGACCTCCCAGTAGTTCGTGCGATCGGCGTTCGTCGATCCGTTCAGCGCGGCGCCCGCCTCCTGCAGAGGGTGAAAGTAGCCGCGGTCGTAATGCTGCGAGCCCTCGAACATCAGATGCTCGAAGAGATGGGCGAAACCGGTCCGTCCGGGCACCTCGTTCTTCGAGCCGACGTGATACCAGATGTTGACGGCAACGATCGGCAGCGAATGATCCTCGTGGACCAGCACGTCGAGCCCGTTGGGAAGCGTGTGCTTGCTAAACGAGATGTTCATGTCCCATCAGCAGGATGCCTTCCCTGATCACCATGCCACGATCGCGCGCTCGCGGCGCAGGTCTGCGCCGCCGCGGAGACGTCCTGTCGCCGGGTCGATACCGGCGGCGACGACGCCGGTCGAGATGCCGTTGGCGGGGCGCAGCCGCAGCTCGTGGCCGCGCACCTTCAAGTCGTCGATGACGCGCGCCGGGAACGACGCTTCGATTTCCAGGACCCCGGGCTGCGCGCGGTGATTGTCGAACGAGCTCACCGGATGCAGCGAGTTCACGCGCGGCGCTTCGATCGCGGCCTGCACGTCCATGCCGAAATCGAAGATGTTGAGCAGCACGAGCAGGATCTGCTGGTCCTGACTGTCGCCGCCCGGCGTTCCGATGGCAAGGAACGGCTTGCCGTCTTTGAGCACGACCGTCGGCGTCAGTGTGGTGCGCGGACGCTTTCCCCCCGCGAGCACGTTAGGACTGCCGGGATCGAGGTGGAACGCCTGCATGCGGTTGCTCATCGGCACGCCGGTCGGTCCCGCGACGAATGCGCCACCCAGAATCCATCCCGAGCTCGGCGTCGCCGAAAACAGATTGCCTTGCGCATCCGCGATCTGAATCGAGGTCGTGTCGCCCGGTTCCTTCGGTGGACCTGCAATGTCGAGGGAGCGCGGCAGGTATCTCCCGCCTTCAGGCGGGAGAAGGAGTGCGGTGCCGCGATTCGGATCCCCAGGCCGCTGTTCGCTGCTGGCGCGCCGCGGATCGATCAACGTCCGGCGGGCCGCCGCGTACGGCGCAGACAGCAGCACGTCGCCCGGCACGCGCACGAAATCCGGATCGCCGTAATACTTGTCGCGATCGGCATAGCCAAGCTTGATCGCTTCCACTGTCGTGTGCAGCGCATCGGCAGAGCCCTGTCCCATCGCGCGCAGGTCGAACCCTTCGAGGATGCGCAGGGTCTGCAATAGCGAAGGACCCTGATTCCAGAAGCCGGCCTTGTAGACCGTGAACCCGCGGTACGGTGCTGACGTAGGCTCCTCGATCCTGCCGTGGTAGCCGGCAAGATCCTCTTCGCTCATCACGCCGCCTGCCTCGCGCACCGCAGCGGTCATCTCACGCGCAATCGGCCCCTTGTAGAACGCGTCCCTGCCGGCTTCGATTGCCTGCTCGCGCGTTGCGCCCCGCGCGATTGCCGCCTGCTCCGCAGCAGCCAGCGCGCGCAGCGTCGCCGCGAGATTGGGCTGACGGAACATCTCGCCGACGGGAGTGATCTTTCCGTCCGGGTAGTAGGTCCGCATGGTCCACGCGTAGGGCGCGCACGCGGCCCGTTCCGTTTCGAAGTAGTGATGCAGGAATTCGTACATCGGGAAGCCGTCGGCAAGCTCGATGGCCGGCTGCAGGACTTCGCCGAGCGACTTCGTCCCGTACTTCGCGAGAGCGATGGCCGCCGAATCCACGGCGGTCGGCAGTGTCGCGCCAAGCGGACCGTTCCCCGGAATCGCATCCTTGCCGGCGAACAGCTGCGGGTTTGCCGCCCGCGGGGCTGGCCCTTGACCGTTGATGACGATCACTTTCGCGTCGCGAGCCGAATAAATGATGATCGGGGCCTCGCCGCCGAGGCCGAAATGAGAAATCTCGGTGACCGCCGCGGCAAAGATTGCGGCGACGCCGCCGTCTACGGCGTTGCCGCCCGCCGTCATCAGCCGCCCCCCGGCATCCACGGTGAACGTGCGCCCGGCCGCGACAACGCCGTGATCCGCGCGAACCTCGCCGCGCACCGAGCGCGGCTGCTGGCCGATGAGCGTTGCAGACGACAGGAGAAGGACGACGGTGGATAAGGCAGGAATGACGCCCCGACAGGTCACAGCGGAATCCTATTACGGTTTATCCAACCTGCGCATGGCAAGTGCGCCCAGAATGGGCCCCGGCGCGAGAAAAAGAAACGCCCAGCGCCACCCGGCCAGCGCGCTGACCGGCGGGACCAGCCGCATACTCACCATCGTCAACAGAAATCCCGCGCTGGTTTGAAGCGTCAGCGCGGTGCCGACATGCGTGCGCGCCGTATGGTCGCTCACCAGTGCGGAAAACTGCGCCGAGTCGGCGACGACGGTAAAGCCCCACAGCACCGCAAGCAGAAGGAGCAGGGCGAGCGGTCCGCCAAAAAAAGCGGGTGTCAAAAGCGCACACGCGGCACTCGCCAGCATCGCCGTACCCGCGACGCGCGCCTTGCCGAATTCGTCCGCAATCCGTCCCGCGACGACGCAGCCGACTGCGCCGCTCACGAACGTGACGAACGCCACCAGCGAGCCCACGCGCGCCGATCCATTCGAGAGCGACGCCGAGGCAAACGCGGCCATCCACGTCCACATGGCATAGAGCTCCCACATATGGCCGAAATAGCCCAACATCGCCAGGCGCGTTCCCCGGCTGCGCAGAACGACGCGCAGCGCGTGCCGATCGAATGGCGCCGACGCACTCACGTGCGGGCCGTCGCTGACGCCGATGGCGACGAGCAAGGCCCCGGCAAGCGCCAGCACGGAAGAGG
>JBKPSE010000500.1:0-5726 GCA_046765855.1 Acidobacteriota bacterium
TCCATGTGATACGCCTGATCTGTGGCCTCATTCCCGTAGTGTAATCTCCATTGGGATCAACCCACGGGCCTGGTGATTCTCGAACTGCTTGCCGACGAAGGGGTGAGTCATGACCAGCCGGCGTCCCGAGCGCTCTGAAGCAAAGGATTACTACTTCAAGTACATCGATCGCATCCAGGACGGCGACATCTGCGCGGCGCTGGCGCGGCAGGGGCAGGACACGCTGATGCTGCTGCGCACGATCGGCGAGGAGCAGTCGACGTTCCGCTACGCCGAAGGCAAGTGGAGCATGCGCGAGGCGGCAGGACATGTCAACGACACCGAGCGCCTCTTCCTTTCTCGCGCGTTCTGGTTCGCGCGCGGCTTCGACACCGAGCTGCCCAGTTTCGATCAGGAGGTCGCCGTTGCCGCTTCGGGCGCCGATGCCCGTACGTGGGCGTCGCTCACCGAGGAGTTCGACGCTGTGCGCGCGGCGACGCTCACATTCTTCCGATCGCTTCCCGAAGCCGCATGGACGAGGATGGGCGTCGCCTCCGGCAACCCGTTCAGCGTGCGCGCGCTCGCATACCTGATTGCCGGCCACGCCGACTATCACAACGAGATTCTTCGCGACCGCTACCTGGTGGGCGTGACATACGAATGACCGCTCGGGTCCGTGCGGGTATTCCGTGAATTCGATCGCGGTGTATCATCCGCCGCATGAAGGCGGTTCGGTTCCTGCGCGGCGTTGCGGGAGTGGTCGCTGGCATGTTTGCTGCCGGTTGGATTCTCATTGCCGGACGGTCACTGGCCTTTGGCGACGGTCTGGCGCCGTCGCCGCAGGATCCGCCGCTCGCATCGCAGTTGATCGTCGTGGTGACGTGGACTGCAGCCGGGGCGGTTGCCAGCTGGATCGCCGCGTCGATCCTACGCGGCCGCGTCGCGTCGTTGATTACCTCCGCGTGGCTGTTTCAGACGGCATGCCTGAGTCCTGGCGTCCGCCCCGAGGAACTCGGGATGCGTCTGATATGCGCTCTCGGAGCCGGCATCGCCGGATTCGTCGCACTGGCGCTGCAGCAGCACCGCGCTTCCGTGCGCGACTCGCGCGCGGCGCAAATCGTTCACTGAACGTTCACCAGGAGACCCCGTGAAGCACCGCCTCTCCCGACGCGCCCTCCTTCCGATCGCTTTTCTCACCGCGCTCGCTTTCACCGGCGCGCTGCCGAGTGCGCAACAGGCAGCGACGAAAAAGGTCCTCGGCGTCGATGACTACACGAAGTGGCGCACGATTACAGGACAGGAGATTTCCGGCGACGGCAACTGGGTCGTCTACACGCAGTCGCTGACCAATACCGTCGCCGCGGAATCGAAGCCGGTGCTGCACATCGTCCGCGTCGATGCGAACCAGCACGTCGAGGTCGCCAACGGATCCGGCGGCGTGTTCTCCGCAGACTCGAAATGGATCGCCTACCAGGTCGATCCGAGCGGCGGTCGAGGCGGGCGCGGCAGCCGTGGCGCGAACACACCGTCTCCCGGCGGCGACACCGCCGTTCCCCCCGGCGCGCCTGGCGGCCCACCGCCTGCGAATCCCGCGCAGACGCCGACGCCGCCGGGACAGAATCCTCCGACGACGCCGACGCAGCCGACGGTGGCACCAACGCAGCCACAGCAGCCGCCGGCGACCCCGCCGCAGCCGCTCCCCACTCCTCCGGCAACGCCGCCGACGACGCAGCCGGCCCCTGCAACGGCGCCCGCGGCGCAGCCTTCGGCGGGCGGTGGACGTGTCGGGGCGAACGCACCGACGCCGCCCACTCGCGTCGAACTGCGTAATCTCGGCACTGGGGCGATCAAGTCGTGGCAGGACATTCAGTCGTTTGCGTTCTCGGCCAACTCGACGCACCTCGTACTAAAGCGCAAGGCTCCCAACGCACAGGGGGGCGGCACCGGTCGCGGCGCAGCGGCGGGCGGCGGTGACACGCCTCCGGCTCCAGGCGGAGGTGGCGGCGGAGCCGCCGCTGCGACTCCGCCTCAAGGTCCGCGGGGCACCGACGTCATCATTCACAATCTGATCAGCGGCCGCGATCAAATGCTCGGCAGCGTCAACGAGATCGCCTTCAACAAGTCGGGTGAGCTGCTCGCCTACACGATCGACGCCGCGGTGAAGGATGGCAACGGCCTGCTCGTCGTCGATCTGAAGACCAACCGGTTCAGCACGCTCGACAACGACGCCAGGATTTACAGCCGGCTCACGTGGAGCGACGACGGCACGGCGCTGGCGGTGCTGAAAGGATCGGAGGTCGACAAGATGCGCGAGCGCGACAACGTCCTGCTCGCGTTTGCCAACGTGCAGGCGGCGCTCTCCGATGTGGAGGCGGCCCCGGCGACGCTGGATCCTGCCAAGGCGGCGAGCTTCCCCAAAGGGTGGGTGGTCAGCGATCGCGCCACGCTCGACTGGAGCGATGACAACAAACGCGTCTTTTTTGGCGCCAAGCCGCAGGTGCCCGCGCCTGACAGCGCTCCGCGCAAGAGCACCGACGAACTCGCCAATGTCGACGTCTGGAACACGGCCGACGAGCGCGTGCAGTCGCAGCAGATGATCCGCGCCGAACAGGATCGCAATTTCACCTTCAGGCAGGCGTTCGACGTCACGACCGCGAAGTTCGTGAAGCTGGCCGACGAAACCATGCGCGACCTCGACGTCGCGCCGGACGGACGCTGGGCGGTGGGACGTGACATGCGCGGGTTCATTCACGACTACAAACGTCCCGCGGCGGACGTCTATCGTGTCAACACCAGCACCGGCGAGCGCACGCTGATGGTCAAGGCACAGATGACGAACACGTCGACCGGCAGCCACACCTTCGGCATCTCGCCCGATGGCCGCTTCTTCCTTTATTGGAAGGACAACAGATTTCAAGCCTACGATCTGGACGGCGCCTCATCGCGCACGCTTGGCGGCGCGGCCGCACCGAGCTTCATCGACGTCGAGTTCGATCATCCGGGTCCAAAGCCCGCCTACGGAATCGCCGGCTACACCACCGACAAGAAGTCGGTGATCGTGCAGCATCGTTACGACCTGTGGGAGATGCCGCTCGACGGCTCTGCCGCGCGCAACCTGACCAACGGCATCGGCACCAAAGGTGAGATCCGCTTCCGCTACGTGCGCACGGAACCGCTCGAACCGAATCTCGGCAACCTGTCCGCCGGTGGCGCTGCGCCCGGCGGACCTGGCGGTGGCGGCGGTGGATTTGGCGGCGGCCGCGGCGGCAATGCCGCGGCGCGCGCGACCATCGATTTGTCGAAGCCGATCACTTTGTCCGCCTACGGGGAGTACACGAAGAAGGCCGGCTTCTACGAGCTGTCGAACGGACAACTGAAAGAGCTGCTATACGAGGACGCCGCGTTCAGCAACCCGGTGAAAGCGGCGAAAGCGGACAAGTACCTGTTGACCCGGCAGACCTTCATCGAGTTCCCGGACCTGCGGGTGGCAAGCTACGGCTTCAAGGATGCGAAGCAGATCAGCGACGCCAACCCGCAGCAGAAGGACTACGTGTGGGGCCGGCGCATTTTGTTCGATTACAAGCTGAAGGACGGAACGCGCGCGCAGGGGATTCTTGCCGTACCGGACGACTACAAGCCGGGCGAGAAGCGGCCGATGATCGTCACGTTCTACGAGAAGAATTCGCAGAACCTGCACCGCTACAACGCCCCCTCCTATCTCACCGGCATGGGCAGCTCGCCGATGCAGGCTGTGAGCAAGGGCTACCTCACCATGCTGCCCGACGTCTACTTCCGTACCGGGCCTTCGCACAGCGACATGCTCGAGGCGGTCGAAGCGGCGACGCGCAAAGTGATCGAGATGGGCTACGCCGATCCCAAGAAGATCGGAATCACGGGTCACAGCTACGGTGGAGAAGGCGCCGCCTTCATCGGGACGCGTTCACGGTTGTTCGCGGCCGTCGGCATGGGTGCCGGCGTTGTCGATCTGTATTTCGACTTCAACCAGAACTGGGGCTGGTCGTATGCGGTGAACGGCGGCAGCGGCGCCAACGCCTTCGACTATTACCTTTACAGCCAGGGGCGCGAAGGCACGTCGCCGTGGGACAAACCCGAGATGTACATGTTCGAATCGGCGCTCACCCACGTGCCGGAAGTCACCGCGCCCTTCCTGATCATGCACGGCGCCGCCGATCCGACGGTGCCGTTCACCAACGGCCTCGCGATGTACAACGCGCTCCGCTACAACAACAAGAAGGCGGTGCTGCTCGCGTATCCGGGTGAAGGCCACGGCCTGCGCGGCGTGGCCAACCGCAAGGACCTGACGGTCCGCTTCTTCGAGTTCTTCGATCACTACTTGAAAGGAGCGCCCGCGCCGAAGTGGTTGAGCGAAGGGATCCCCTACCTCGAGAAGGACAAGACTACGGCTTCGGGATCCGAAGCGTCGCGCTGATCATCGCGCTGCCGCTCGCCAGATAGATCAGGGCGAGTGGATGCAGCGTCGCGAACCCAATGCGGCGAGCGCCGAACCACAGGCGCTCGTCGATCCTGCCCAGGTAGACGGCGATTCCGAGCAGCGCCACGATCAGGATGCTGGTCGGGATCGGCGTGCCCTCGAAGTACTTCACTTTGCCCGTCGCCGTGTCGGCAAGCGCCGCCGCGGTCACATTGAAGCGCGCCAGCCGGCTCACGCCGCAGACGACGAAGAAGGCGAGAATCGCCATGTCCCATCCGCCGCGCAGTCCGAGAGTGAAGCCGAGCACCGCCGGCGCGACTCCGAACGAGATCACGTCGGCGAGCGAATCGAGGTCGGCCCCGAGCGTCGACTGCCGCGTCCGGTTCAGCCGAGCGACGTAACCATCGAGCACGTCGCAGATCAGCGCGAGCGGCAGCAGCAGAAGCGCCGTCCACAGAAACCGCCGCTCGTCCTCCGCGAGATAGTTGAGACAGAGGAAGATCGCGATCGTGCCGCAGGCGGCGTTGCCGATCGTCAGCGCGTCGGCGGGCGTATACGATCGCAGCATCGACATGTGCCGGCGTGTCATACCCCTAAGAGTATCCGTGACTTCGGCGTATCCGCGCTGCTAATCGAACGCTGGAATCCGCGACCTGAATTCCTCGGCCGTGTATTCTGTGAGCATGATTTCCGGCCGGAAACGGAAGGCAATCACCTTCACCGTCCTCGGCATCTGCCTGGTGGCGGCGGCGGTGACGCTGAATATCAGCTGGCTCGTGCTCAACTGGCGCGAGGGGATGCTGATCGTATTCGGCTCGATCTTCTTCCTCGTCATCATCGCCGGCGTCGTCATCAACACCATCTTTCTCGTCCGCGAGATCCGGCGCAACGAGCAGCACGATTCGTTCATCAACGCGGTGACCCATGAACTGAAGACCCCGGTCGCCTCGATTCGCCTCTACCTGCAGACGCTGCAGTCGCGGGACCTGGATGAAGACAAGCGGCGCGAGTTCTACCGCATCATGCTCGAGGACAGCGATCGGCTGCTGCACACGATCGATCAGGTGCTGCGCGCCGGCGCGACCGGATCCATTCTGCGGCGCAGCGCGCGGGTCAGGCTCGATCTGGGGCAGATCGCGCGCGAGTGTGTCGAGCTCGCGCGCACGCGCTTCCATCTCGGGCCCGACGCGCTCGAATACGTCGAGCACACCAGCCATGCGATCGTGCTCGGCGACAGCGAGGAGCTGAAGGCGGCGGTGTGGAACCTCCTCGACCTGTCTCTTATACACATCTC
>JBKPSE010000501.1:0-3449 GCA_046765855.1 Acidobacteriota bacterium
CTCGGGCGGCGAACCGACGATGTCGCCGTACTTCCTCGATGCGGTGCGCTACGCGAAGAAGGTCGGCTACAACTCGGTGCAGGCGGCGACCAACGGCATCGAGTTCGCCAAGAGCAAGGAGTTCGCGAAGGCGGCGTTCGACGCGGGCCTGCGCTACGCGTATCTGCAGTTCGACGGGATCGGCAACGCGGCCAATTCGCATCGGCTCGTCGGCAACCTGTTCGACGTCAAGCTGCGCGCGATCGAGAACCTCTGGTCCGCCGGCGTCGACATCGTCCCGGTCATCACCATCGTCAACGGGATCAACAACGAGCAGGTCGGCCGCGTGATCCAGTTCGCGCTCGACAATCCGAAGAAGATCAACTTCCTCTCGTTCCAGCCGGTGTCGTTCACCGGGCGCGACGAGGAAGTGACGCCGGAGCGCCGCGCGGCGCAGCGCTACACGCTGTCGCACCTGGCGCACGACGTCAAGAACCAGACGGGACTGGGCGAGCCGGTGCGCGACTGGTTCCCGATCTCGTTCATGGGCACGTTCACCGACTGGGCCGACCTCGTCCACGGCCCGAGCGCGGAGTGGGGCAACCTGACCTGCGGCTGCCATCCGAACTGCGGCATCGGCATGGCGGTGATGAGCGACAAGGAAACCAAGGAGGCCGTTCCGGTCACCAAGTTCCTCAACGCCGATCAGCTCGCCCGGGACCTGCAGAAGGTCAACGACGCGGCGCGCGGCAAGAAGCTGTCGGTGCTCGGCATGGCGCTGGCGCTGGCGCGCAATTACGATCCGTTCCAGTCGCCGACGCACTTCAAGATGAGCGACCTCTTGAAGAAGTTCGACAAGACGTTCGGCGCGACCAAGAAGGCGCACTCAGGCGCCTACGGGCGGGTCGGCGGCGATCGCACCGTCGAGGACCAGATGAAGCGCCGCGGCGATCGCTGGAACTTCCTGTTCATCGCCGGCATGTGGTTCCAGGATCTGTTCAACTACGACTTCCGCCGCACCGAGCGCTGCATCATTCCGTATGCGACGCAGGAAGGGGAGATCAGCTTCTGCGCCTACAACACCGGCATCGGCTGGCGGAACATCATCGAGAAGATGCACATGACCGCGACGCTGACCAAGTGGTACGAAGAGCACGGCCGTCACCAGATCTATGCCGGCGGCAAGAAGGTCGAGCTGTCGTCGACCGATCACACGCTGGTGCTGGATCCGGAAGCGGTGGCCAAGGGCAAGCAGACGGATCTCGACGCGCTCGGCGTGGCCAAGAACGCGCGCGAGGAGAAGCTGCGCGCCAAGAAGCAGCAGCCGGGCACGTTCACGCCGGAAGACCAGAAGATGGCGGAGCTGTACCGCCAGCACGTGCTGAAGGAGCAGCCGACCATCAAGATCGCGGGTCTCGGCGGCGCCAAGAAGCCCGCCGTGCAGGACGTCGTGCACAAGAAAGCGGAGTAGGGCTTTCGGCTTTGGGCTTCAGGGGCCGCGCGGATAATCCGCGCGGCCTTTTCTGCGTACGAAAGCCGAACCGCCTGTCCACGCCCCAGAACACCTTGACAATCTACATATCGATATGTAGATTGTCACAGCATGGCGGCTGAATCTCCCAAGTCCGACCTGCTCCAGGGCACGCTCGACGTGCTCATTCTCAAGATCATCGCGCTCGGGCCGATCCACGGCTATGCGGTCGCGCAGCGGCTGCAGCAGATCTCGCGCGATGTGCTGCAGGTTCAGCAGGGCTCGCTCTATCCGGCGCTGCATCGGCTCGAGAAGCGGCGGTGGGTGCGCGCCGAATGGGCCGCGTCGGAGACCGGCCGCGACGCGCGGTTCTACACGCTCACGCGCGAAGGACGCCGCCAGCTCGACGATCAGCGCGCCAACTGGATGCGGCTGTCCACGGCCGTGACGGCGGTCCTCAACACAGGGGAATAGCCATATGTGGCGCCGACGCCAGGAAGCGCGTGTACGTGACGAGCTCCGCTATCACCGCGATCGCCTCATAGAAGACTACGTCGCGGCGGGAATGGATCGTCCATCCGCCGAGCGGCGCGCCTTCATCGAGTTTGGCAACATCGACGGGATCGAGGAAGCCGTGCACGATGTGCGCGGTCGATGGCTCGCCGACCTGGGCGGCGATCTGCGGTACGCGCTTCGTGTGCTCCGGCGCAGTCCCACGTTTGCCGGCGTCGCGATCCTGTCGCTGGCGCTCGGCATCGGCGCCAACGCCGCGATCTTTTCGGTCATCAACGCCACGATGCTGCGGCGGTTGCCGGTCATGGAACCGGACCGGCTGGTTCTCATTGCACGCGCCAGGGAAGACGGCCGGCCGTTGTGGCTGCCGTTCCGCCTCGTCGAGCTCCTGCGCGCCAACCTGAAATCCGTGTCCGGCCTCGCCGCCTTCGGAACGCTGCGGCAGACCGTCATCATCGATGGCGAGGACGATCTGCTGCAGCTGGACATGGTTTCGGGGTCGTACTTCGACGTGCTCGGAGTTCAACCGGCGCTCGGACGGCTGCTCACAGCTGCCGACGACACGATCGCGGCCGAGACCCCCGCAGTGGTGATCAGCCACCGTTTCTGGCGCCGCCGCTTTGCCGAGAGTCCGGCGGTAATCGGCAGGACGCTGACGCTCCGCAATCGCGTCTTCACGATCGTTGGCGTAACGCCGCCGGCGTTCCAGAGCGTTCGGCCGGATCGCACGCCGGATCTGGTCGTGCCGCTGCAACTGATGCTGACCGACGATCAGCGGCAAACCGTCGACAACAACATCCTGATGGTCATCGGACGTCTGCGGCCGTTCGCCACGGTTGAACAGACGAATGCAGAGGTGGAGACGCTCTACGGCGCATTCCTCCAGGTGCAGGCGGCCGAGAGCCGCGAGAAGGATCGACCGCAGATTCTCCAGCAGCACATGGCGGCGCTCCCGGCTCCGGATGGCTTCAATCCCGTCCGCTACGAATACCGGCGGTCGTTCTTCATCCTGATGGGGAGCGTCGGCCTCGTGCTGTTGCTCGCCTGTGTGAACCTTTCGGGGTTGTTGCTCGCACGCGCAGCGGCGCGTCAACGCGAGATCGCGATCCGCCTGGCGATTGGCGCCGGACGCGGACGCATCATCCGACAGTTTCTTGCCGAGAGCTTCGTGCTGGCGGCGTGCGGCGCGGGGCTGGGGCTGCTGCTGGCGGGCTGGATGGCGCCCCGCCTGTTTACCCTGTTCCTCAACGGCCGTCAGCCGGTCATGTCGGTGACGCCCGATTGGCGCGGTGCCGGGTTCACCGCTGCGATTGCCGCCGCTGCCTGCTTCCTGGCGGCGATCGCGCCCGCCCTCCATGCGGTGCGTGGCAGCGTCAACCCGGCGCTCAAAGAAGTCCGCACGCGCGGAGCCGGCGTTCTCGGCAAAGGGCTGGTCGTCGCGCAGCTGACCATCTCCATGGTGCTGCTCGTTGCCGCGACGCTGTTC
>JBKPSE010000502.1:0-7360 GCA_046765855.1 Acidobacteriota bacterium
ATGCGCCGGGCGGATTGGCCGGCGCCAGCCGGTGCGCGTCGGAGTACGGCGTCAGCTCCCGCACGCGTGCGGTCATGCGCTGCAGCGCCCCCGTTGTCGGCATCGGGATCACGGACACCGCGCCCTGATACATCGCGCCGCTGTACTGCGCGTCGATGCGCGCGCCGCCCGGCTGCGGACCACGGGGATTGGCGCCGCCGACGAGTCCCTTGCCGTCGAGAACGAAGAACCGCGATCCGTCACGATCGAAGAGCACGCCGGTGGGATACCAGCCGACCGGAATCCAGCCGCGGACGTTGGTCGATCCGGGCGTCGAGACGTCGGCGACCGTGACCGTGTTGTTGTCCGCGTTCGCAACCAGCAGGGTGCGCCCGTCCGGCGACAGCGACAGCCCGTTGGGTGTGGAACCGACGGGCGCGTCCACGCCGAGGGCAACCGAAATCTGCTCGATCGCCGCCGCTTTCGCGAGATCGACGACCCAGACGGCATTCGTGTTTGCGCAGGCGACGAAGAGCCGCAGACCGTCGCGGCTGAACTCCATCGCGTTGGGATGCTCGCCGACGGCGATCTCTCCTTTGAGCGTCAGCGTCCATGCATCGAGAACCACCACCTTCGCTCCACCCCATACCGACACGTACAACGTGTCGCCGTCCGGCGACAGCAGGCAGGTGTACGGCTCCGCCGCAAGATCCGCGGTCGCGGTGATCTTTCGCTGGGTCAGGTCGATCGCGCGCACTTTCTGACCGTAGATCTGCGTCGCGTAGAGCGTGCGCCCGTCGCCGCTGATTTCGAGGCCTGACACGAATCCCGCGTTCTCGATGACATCGCGTCCTGGATGACGCTCCGGCGCACCGAGCGGGATGTTCCCGGCCGCCGTCAGCCGGCCGCCCTGGAACGTGAATTCGTAGATGACGTTCTCGCTGGAGCCGGACGCGAACAGACGCTTGCCGTCCGGATGCCAGACGAGGCCGAGCCAGGTGTGCTCCAGCTCGAGACGATGGACGATCTGCAGCGATTTGGCGTCGAGAATGCTGAGTGCCGGCTTGGTGTACCCGCTCGTGGAAATGGCGAGGAATCGTCCGTCTGGCGACGGGACCATGTTCATCGGCAGGTCGCCGACGGTGATGTGGCGCCCTTCGGGCGCGATGCGCCAGCCGTTGGGGAGAAGCGTGACGCCCTCACCGAGATAACCCGGACGGACCGGCGCCGTGGGGCCGCGTTGCGCCAGCGGCGAGAGCGTGGCGACCGTCGTCAATGCTCCGAACACAATCAAGGCGCCCGCTTTCCGCATCCGCAGCCTCCTGCGGTTCAGCCCACGGCCGTTCAGCCCACGGCTTTCCCCGCAGCGGAGTTATATCTGAAAACGATGTCATTGAGGCGTTCGACATCGCGGCCGATGAAGTCGGCCCCTTCGTCGAGATCCGCGTTGTCCAGGCCGTCGCGCACCCCTTCGAGCACGAACGCGGCCTGCTCGACGTCCACCTTGCCGTCCGCGCTGACGTTGCAGCATTCGCCGCTGGCGACGATCGCCTCCAGCGTGTCGGCGTAGCCGGCGCAGGCGTCGGCTTCCTGGCGGGTGCCGATCTCCTGCAGCCCTTTCGAGAGTGCACGCAGCAGCACTCCCGCGCGCCGGCAGGCATGCCGCTCGTCGTCATTCAACGTGAGGTCGATCTCCATTCACGCTCCTCGCTTGTTGACCGGCTGCTCGCCGGCGTCGATGACGCGGTCGTCGGTGCTGAGAAACTCCCACCGGTAGGATTCGGGGCGAAGGATGATCTTGAGCACGCCGAACTTGTCGAATCGCGCGTACTCGCTGTTCGGCGTGTCCTTGGTGCGGCCGGCCAGCTTGCGGCCGCCGGTACCGACGATGAACATGCGCGGGCCCTGGGGATCGGGGATCTGGTCGGGACGCTGCGGCGCGAAGCGCTCGTAATGATGCGCGTGGCCGTTCAGGATCAGCTCGCCGCGCGCCGCGTACATTTCGTTCCAAAACCAGCGCGGCTTTTTCGAATCGCGATGCGCGCCGGAGCCCCAGCGAGGACGGTGCCAGATCGCAATGATTGGCTGGAAGCGTCGTGCCGCCAGATCCTGCCGCAGCCACTGCAGCTGCGGCGAGTGCGCGTCCTGTTCGACTTCGCTGTTCAACGAGACGAGATGCCAGCCGGCGTCGGCGAGCGGCACGCTGAAGTAGGAGCGCTGCGGCGTTCCGGCGCGCTGCTCGCCGAAATACTGGAAGTAGGGGCTCGCGGCCGCCGTGCGGTAATCGTGATTGCCGGCGCAGGAATACGTGCGTCCGAGCAGATCCGGCTGCCCCCAGCTGGGAGTGTAGTAGTCGCGGTATTCGTCGCTCTTGCCCCGGTTGTAGGCGTTGTCGCCGAGCGCGAGCACGATCGCGCCGGGATGCTCGCCGATGATGCGGCGCGCCAGGGCGGCGGTCGCTTCGGCGCCGGGGTTCTTCCGCGGCGGCCCGCACATGTCCCCGACCGCGATGACGACTTGTTCTGGCACGGCTTAAATGGAACGCCCGCCTGCACAGCCGAAGACCGACATCCCACCTCCGGCAAACCCGGAGACGGTCATCGGTCCTCGGCGCTCGGTCCTGGGCACGTCAGCGTGCAAACTGAATCGAGCGGATGACGTTGCGGAATACGTTGGCGTAGGCGTTGTATTGATCGCGCGGCGCCACGCCAAACGCGTAAAACAGTGAGCCGTCAGCGAGCTGGGTCGTGTAGATCTCGATCACTTCCTGCTGTCCGGTCGCATCCG
Organism: Acidobacteriota bacterium; assembly: GCA_046765855.1. GTDB lineage: Bacteria > Acidobacteriota > Vicinamibacteria > Vicinamibacterales > 2-12-FULL-66-21 > JAICSD01. Next base: position 2,767 of record JBKPSE010000502.1, read on the forward strand.
ACACGTTCGACAGCACCGTGCGGATACCCTGGCGCCCGCCGATCGAGCCGCGCTCGTATCCGCTCGGGCGGCTCAGACGAGGATTGCTCTGCTGCAGCGACTGGATCAATTCGTCGGTCGCGGTCTGCAGATCGTGGCTCTCGTTGCGCGCCACTCCGAGCTCGACGCCGTGCGTGAACACGCTCGAACCCTGGTAGGTGCCGTAGGCGCCTTCGGGCGCGAAAGTCACCGAGTTGTTGCTGCCGAGCTCGCGCCAGTTCGACGGCACGCTGACGCGGAACAGATTGCCCTCGTTATAGGTGGTGTAGCGTGAATCGGGACGCGGCACGTTGGTCGAGATCGTCCGGGTGTCGCCATTCGTCGTGCGGCCGGCGTTCCGGTTGCGCGCGACGTCCTCGGTCGACGGCGCCGGCGACAGCGAGCGCAGATGCGCCTGCACGGACTGGAAGTCGCGGGTGTCCCGGGTGCCGCCTTCGACGCGCAGCGATCGCGCTTCCGCGTTGATGTACTCGTAGCGATTGCCCGGATTGGGATGGTCGCTCATCCACTGCGGTCCGCCGGGACCGCTTTCCTTCTCGATCGTCTTGAACACGTTTGCCATGTCGCGCGGATCGTAGCCGGCGCGGGCCATGATCTGCGCGCCGAGCAGGTCGGCCTGCTTCTCGTACTCACGGCTGTACTTGAGGAAGTAGGTGCCCAGACCGAACTGCGATCCCTGCGCGATCACCGAACCGGTGCGCCCGCCGATGATGGCCCCGGCAATCTGGCCGGCAATCTGCCCGATGGCGAATTTCTGCGCCTTCGACTGCTGCGCGGTCCCGTGGCGGAGCGCGACGTGGCTCAACTCGTGGGCCATGACGCCGGCGACTTCTCCTTCGGTGTGCGCCTTCTCGATCATGCCGCGGTTGATGTACATCGGGCCGCCGGGCAGCGCGAAGGCGTTGATCTCGCGCAGATTGACGCCGGTAAAGCTGTAGCGGAACTCGGGATGTTGGAACTCGCGCGGGATCGCGTCCACGAGGCGGCGTCCGATGGCGTTCAGGTAAGAGTTCACCTGCTCGTCCCGCATCACCGGCAACTCTTTCTGGACTTCCTGAGACGCCTGCTGTCCCAGCTGCACGTCGTCAGCCGGACTGTACTTGTTCTTCGGCGCCGTAATCTTGGACTGCGCCGCGGTCGTGGCCACGGAAACGGCCAGGACGGCTGCGACGAGGGTGGATTTCACATGAACACGGGACTTAGCTTTCACGTCTCGCTCCTCCAGACGGGCGCGTACGGCCCGGCTGGTGTTCCCTACTGCGGAAAACGTACCAAGTCGAACCGCATGTCCCAGACACGGTCGAGCTTTACGCTGAAACCGGCAACAGTTTCGCCGTTCCTGCGGAACGTGACCGTGCCCAGCGTCCGCACCGCAAACGAATCCTTATCAAGATGACGCATCGGCAGAATCGAATCGGGCCGACGCTTCATGACGAGCTGTCCTCGATCGAGCGCGACCGTGAGTTCGGTTTCTGCTTCGCTGCTGAAGTATCGGCCGACGAATTGTTCCGGGTCCGTCATCGGACGGACCTGAGCCGGCGACGGTGCACGCGCCGGCGCCGATGGCGCAGGTCCGAGCGCGGAGCCCAGGTACAGCTCGGCGATGGAATGCGCGTACTGGGTTGCATTCGCGTTGCCGGCGTTGCACAACACCGCAACGGACAGATGCTGATTCGGATAACGCGCGAGATAGGCGCGGTATCCCGCCGTCGAGCCGCTGTGCCCAACTTCCGGAACGCCGCGATACGGGCGGACGTACAAGCCCAGCGCGTACTCGTGCTCCCGACCGTCGTTGAAACGGCCGGGGGTCTGCTCTTCTGCGATGAACGCCTTGTCGCCGACGACCGGCGAGACGAAGTTCTCGTTCCACCGCAGCAAGTCGCCGACGGTCGTCAGCAATCCGCCGTTGCCGTGCACGTTCTCGAATGGCATGTCTTCGTGGTAGCCATCCGCCCCCTGCTCGTAGGCGATCGCGCGGTGCTTCACGATGCGCGTGTAGTCGTCGCGCCACGACGTATGCGTCATACCAAGCGGCGCGAAGATCCGCTCGCGCGAGAACTCGGCGAAGCTCTTGCCGCTCACGCGCGCCACGATGATCGCCGCCAGGTTGTAGCCCGTGTTGCTGTACGACCAGTTGCTGCCCGGCGTGAAGTTCAGCGACTTCTGCCGCGAGACGATATCGAGCACGTGTGCGTGGGTGTGGACGCGCGAGCCGCGCGGCCAACCGGCGATTCCGGCCACTTCTCCCCAGTCGCGCAGGCCGCTGGTGTGCGTGAGCATGTGACGGATCGTCAGCGGCACGCCGTAATCGGGCAGTTCGGGGATGTACTTCCTGACCGGATCGTCGAGCCTCAGTTTGCCGTCGCGCGCCAGGAGCAGCACGGCGGCGGCAGTGAACTGCTTCGACACCGACCCTGCTTCGAAGACCGTGTTGGCGCTGTTGGCTTCGTCATGCTCGAGATCAGCCATGCCGTAGCCGCGTTCGAGGACCGGGGCGCCGTCGGCGCCGACGCCAACCGCACAGCCGGGCGTGGACGGCGTCCAGCGCGCGAATAGCGCATCCACCGCAGCAGCGGGTGCCTGTTGAACGGCGGCCGGCTGCGAGAGTGCCCACCAGGAAACAGCCAGGAGAAAAACGTAGCGTTTCATCGCGCCACATCTTACTCTCGCCATCATGCGACTGCTCCCGATCGCCATCGCCATGCTGTGCGCCGCCGCCTGGTCACAGCCTCCGGCGCGGACGCTCCTGCACGTGGGGCATGTCTGGGACGGCACGCGCCTGCTCGACGACGTCGTGATCGCGATCGAGGGAGATACGATCACCGGCGTCACTGAGAACCAGAAGCGCGCCCCGGCGAACGCAATCGATCTGACCCGCTACACGGCGATCCCCGGCCTGATCGATCTGCATACGCACATCACCTACTACTGGGATCGGAAGCCGGGCACGCGTCCGCTCGGACAGCGGCGCCGCCCGGCGGTGACGGTTTTTCTCGCTCAGGGCAACGCCCGCCGCACGTTGGAGGCGGGCGTGACGACGATTCGCGATCTCGGCGCGTCGCAGGAAAGCGACTATGCGATGCGCGATCTGGTGGCGATGGGCGCGATGATCGGGCCGCGGATGTTCGTCGCCGGACAGGGCATCTCCGCGGCGCGGGGCGCCGCCCCCGATCCGGCGGCGATGGCCAGGAGCGCCGAAGAGCGCATCAAGGCGGGCTCCGACTGGGTCAAGGTTTACGCCTCGCGCGGCAGCTTCGACAGCGTCGACACGACGCAGACGCTCACGTTCGACGAGATGAAGGCCATCGTCGACGCCGCGCACGCGCTGAAACACAAGGTCGCGATCCACTCGTACGGCGCATCGGGAGTGAAGGATGCCGTCCGCGCGGGCGCCGATTCGGTCGAACACGGCATCGAACTGGACGACGAGACGTTCGCCGAGATGGTCAAACGCGGCACCGTGTGGGTGCCGACGATCGATCACAACCGGTATTACATCGACGCGCAGGATGATTACGGCTTCAAGCCCGAAGCGATTCCCCCGCTGCAGGCCTACATCGCGAAGAATCTCGAGGCCACGGCGCGCGCGGTCAAGACGGGCGTGAAGATCGGCATGGGCTCGGACGCCGTGTTCTCGATGTTCGGGCAGAACACACGCGAGCTCGAATGGTTCGTCAAGGCAGGAATGACGCCGGCCGAAGCGCTGGCAACAGCGACGACGACCGCCGCGGACCTCCTGGATCAGAAAGATCGGCTCGGCCGCATCGCCCCTGGATGCGCGGCGGATATCGTCGCGGTCGAGGGGACGCCGTTGAAGAACATCCAGGACGTGATTACCCGCGTGCGCTGGGTATTCAAAGACGGGATGGTGGTCGTGCGACCGCCCGCGCAATAGCCTGCGCGATCCGCATTCCCCCGCGTCCGGACGGTTCGATCGGGTTGGCGTAGTCGGCCGGCTCGGTGCACACGAGCCGCAGATCGATCAGCCCGCATTCTCGTTCGAGCGCAACCCGCACGATGACGTCGTCGAAGAGCGCCAGGGCCACGCGCGCGAGCTCCGCTTCTCTCGCCGGCAGGTTGCCGTTATAGATCGTGCACAACGTGACCGGAAGCTTGCGTTCAAAGACCGGAGCGACGGCGCGGCGATAGTCCGCCTCGAACGCGCTGACGCGCGCGTTGAACAAGGCCAGCGCATCCGCAGTGGAGCGCACCGGCGTCGACAACAGATCGCGATGCCCGAGGGCGTCGTTGCCGCCGATCGAGACGACGAGATGCGTCGCGTCCGCGGGTATGCGCCGGAGCTGCGACGCCAGACCGCTGGTGGTCGCGCCATCGACGGCAAGCAGCGTGGCGCGCCACGGCGGCCGCAGCACCCGGCTCAGGTGTGTGGCGACGTCTGGATCGCGGCCAACGTAGGCGCCGTTATCGAAAATGGAATCGCCGAGCAGGATAACGTGCGGCACGATTCGGAATGAAACGCGAGCCGCCCTCATGCGCGTGCGAAACGCGCCGGAGGACGGGACGAGGGCGGCCCGCAACCGAATCGCTTATCGCG
>JBKPSE010000503.1:0-6246 GCA_046765855.1 Acidobacteriota bacterium
CGCCCGATCAGTCCCGCCTTCGGCAGCCCGATGTGGCTCCACGTCTTGCCGGCGTCAGTGGACTTGTAGACGCCGTCGCCGTTGGTGACGTTGCCGCGCGGATCCGCGGAGCCCGTGCCCATGTAGATGATGTTCGGATCGGAAAGTGCGACGTCGATGGCCCCGATCGTGCCGACGCCGATCTGTCCGTCGGTCATCGGCTCCCACCGCGCGCCGCTGTCCGTCGTCTTCCACACGCCGCCGCCGGCGGCTCCCATGTAGAAGAGGCGTGGGTTCGAGGGCACGCCGGTCACTGCGGTGACGCGTCCGCCGCGGCTGAACGCCGGCGAGAGCGGCCGGTAATACACGGACTGATAGAGGATCGGATTGACGGTGATGATTGCTTCGTTGCGCGTCTGCTCGACCGGCGCGCGTCGCGCATCGAGCGGCAAAGCCGAGACTGCCGCGAACACCGCTGCCCCGAGCAGAAAATGGCGAGCCTTGGCTGTACTCATTCGGGAAACTCCTGCAGATGGCGAAATTTTACTTCACGTCTCGTGAGCGAAAAATTCCGCCCGACCATGGCGTCGCCCACACCGGACCGTCGCAGGTCTCTTCCACGCGCAGCACGTGAGTGCCCGTCCGGCTGGCGAATGCCTGGATCAATTCTTCACGCGAAAGCAGGAATGCGGCTTTGGTCAGCGCATCCGAGCTGGTGGCATCCGGTGCGACGACGGTGACCTGGCACATCGCTTCGCTCGGTTCGCCGCTGCGTGGATCGATGATGTGCGCATAACGGCGGCCGCGCTCGCGCACGAATTTCTCCGCGACGCCGGAGGTCGACAGCGCGTTGCCGTGCAGGACGACGAACGACAGCGCCTCGCGGCGGCCGGAGGGATCCTGCACCGCAACCGTCCAGCCCTTGCGGTCCGGCGGCTGCCCGATCGCATAGAGCGTGCTCCCACCCGCGCTGACCAACGCCGATTCGATCCCCATCTCACGAAGTACTGCCGCTGCTCGATCGGCGGCATATCCCTTCCCGATCCCGCCCGGGTCGAGTTCGATGCCGTCGACGGCGAACGAGACCGAGCGCGTCGCATCATCGAGCCGGACCTTGTCGAAGCCGGCTCTGGCCTTTGCCGCGGCGGCATCCGCGGCGGCGGGACGCGCCGGCTGCGACGTGAAGAATCCCCAGGCCCGGACGATGCCTCCGATCGTCGGATCGAACGTGCCGCGAGTCTCGTCGAAGTAGCCGCGCGCTCGTTTGACGAACGCGTACAGTTCGTTGGAGGCACGGAACGGGGCCTTCGCCGCCTCCGCGTTCATGCGGCTCAACTCGCTGTCGGGAAGGTAGTTGCTGAGGAGGCGATCGACGCGCGACATCTCGTCGAGCGCCGCCGTCGATGCCCGTCCGGCGAGGTCCGGATCGCGGTGATACACCTGCACCTCGCACAGCGTACCCATCACCTTGCGCGATTGTTTGGAGAGAGAAGGCTTGCCGGGAAGGTCGTGGAGGGCGCCCGCCGCGCCCGGTGTGGCGAGTGCACACGCGAGCGCGACGAGCGCGGTCTTGCGAACGGCCATTCGCGCGTCAGCGCGATGCGGTCGCGGTCGACGGGAACGACTTCGGGATCTCGAACCCCTTGCGGTATTCGCGGGTGAGGAGCTCGTTGGCCTTCTTCTCGTTGCCCTTGAACGATTCGCTCTTGCCGTCGAACTCGAGCGAGTGGCCAACCAGATAGGCGATGTTGGCCAGGTGCGGCAGCGTGGAGGACAGGTGCCCTTCGAGGATGTCGCAGGTGAGCACCTTCGGATCGCCGGCGCGAATCGCATCGATGAAGTTCTGGTAGTGCGGGAACTCCACGGTCGTCAGACCCTGCGCTTCGCCGGGCTGATCGGCATTCGCGGAGCCCTGCCCCTTCTCGTTTCTGGCACCGACTGCGCCCATGTAGGACTGCCAGCGGCGTCCGCTCTCGTCGATCCAGAGCCAGCCCTTCGACCCGAAGAAGATGTTGCCGATGCGGACGCCTCCCTCATCGGGCGTGTGCTCGCCGCGCGTGCCGAACTCGAGGATCATGCCGTCGGCGTACTCGAACAGGGCCGTCTGCATGTCCGGCGTTTCCTGCGCCGTCGGCTTCTCACCGAAATAGCCGCCCATCGAGCTGACCTTCACCGGGTGTTCGTTCTTGCCGAGACCCCAGCGCGCGATGTCGAACTGGTGCGGACCCTGGTTGCCGGTGTCGCCGTTGCCATAGTCCCACTGCCAGTGCCAGTTGTAATGGAAGCGGTTGCGGTTGAACGGCTTGACCGGTGCCGGACCGATCCACAGGTTGTAGTCGACCTTGGAGAGGTACTCGGTGGTGTACGGTCCGTCGTTGCCGTTGCCGTTGACGGTGAACGAGAACGGCTTGTCGGTCGGCGCCATCGGACCATCGGGGTACTTGCCGATGTTGAGGCGCGGCTTGAAGCAGAGGCCGCGCGCCATGTAGACCTTGCCGATGCCGCCGTCCTGCATGAACTTGATTGCCTGAATGACCGCGGGACGGCTGCGGTTCATCGTACCGACCTGCATGATCCGGTTGTAGGCACGGGCGGCGTTGACCATCTGGCGCCCTTCCCACACCGTGTGCGACGCGGGTTTTTCGACGTAGACGTGCTTGCCGGCCTGCGCGGCCCAGATGCTGGCCAGTGCGTGCCAGTGATTCGGCACCGCAATGACGACCGCATCGATGTCCTTGTCTTCCAGCACGCGGCGCAGATCCTGCTGGAATCCGGGCTTGAAGGTCGGCACCTTGTCGAGCACGGCCTTGTCGTTCGCCCGCGATGCGTAGAGGTTGCCGTCAACGTCGCAGAGCGTCTTGATCTCGACGTTCTTCAACTGCGCGAATCCGCGCTTCAGCGAGTTGCCCTGGCTATGGATGCCGATGCTGGCGATGACAACGCGATCGTTGGCGCCCAGGACGCGGTTGCCGACCTGCGGCGCCGCGTTGGCGAATGGTCCGAAAATGCCGTCGGCCACGACCACTCCGGCGGCGGCGGCGCCGAGGCGCGTCGTGAAATCCCGGCGTGTGATGCCGTCCTGATCCTTGCGGTCGTTCCCCACGCAAACCTCCTGTGTGAGCCGGGCGCAGCCGCCCGAACGCGCGAATGTTAGCACGTTACCGCTAAAGTAGACGGCTCAGCCGGCAGCGTCACTCCGCGCGCAGGGCTTCGACCGGGTTCAGCGCGGCGGCGCGCGCCGCGGGCACATAACACGCCAGCAGCGCGGCTCCCACCAGGCCGATCGAGACGCCGGCGTAGGTCAGCGGATCGACGGCGCTGACCCCGAAGAGCATCGATGCCATCAGCCGCATCGCGGCGATCGCACCGGCGAGGCCGATTGCCGCGCCAACGGTCGCGAGGAGCAGCCCCTGACGCAGAAACAGACCAGTGACCTGCTGCGGTCTCGCGCCAAGCGCGACGCGGATGCCGATCTCGCGCTGCCGCTGCGCCACCGCGAACGAGATGACACCGTAGATCCCGGCGACGCCGAGCAGCAGCGCCATCCCCCCGGCGATCGACAGCATGACGAGTGCGAAGGAGGTGCGCGCCAACGACTTGTCGTACACCTCTTTCAGAGTGCGGACGCTCGCCAGCGGCAGATCCGGATTGACCGACCACACCGCCTGGCTCACCTCCTTGATGAAGGCGCTCGATCCGGCGCGATGGCTGCGAATCACGAACGCAGGGGCCCGGCGCGTGAAGTCGGGCTCGCCGGAAAACTCTTTCATCAACATCGGCCAGGCGACGAACGTCGGCGCCTTGGCGTCGACCCCGTCGTCGCGCTCGTCACTGACGACGCCAACCACTTCGCGCCAGACGGCCTTGTTGTTCTCGCGGATGCGGCGCCCGATTGCTGCCGGTGCGCTGCCCCACAGTTCGCGCGCCAGGTTCTCGGAGACGATCGCGACCTCGCGCCGGCCGTAGAGATCGTCCCAGGTGAAGTCGCGTCCGGCGAGAACCTTGTTGCCCATCGTCTGGATCAATCCGGGCGTGACGAACTTGAAGAGCCGGAGCGGCGGCAGCTGACCCTCCGCGTAGGCTTTATCCTGCGCAAAGATCGGATCGTGCCAACCCTGCCCGTCCATCGGCACGACCGTCGTCAAGCCCACCGACTCGACGCCGGGGAGCGCGGCGATCTTTTCCGCAATGTTCTGCTGCATCCGGAGTACGCCCTCGCCTTCCTTCACGGTAGCTGAGGGGATCGTGATGCGCAGCGTCAGGAGATCTTCAGGATGGCTGAAGCCCGGATCGACGTGGCGCAGCGCGACGAACGTGCGGATCATGAGTCCGGAGCTGACCAGGAGCACCATCGCGAGCGCGACTTGCGCCACGACGAGTGCATTGCGCGCGCGCTGCCGATCGCGCCCCTCGCTCATCGTCCGTCCGCCGGCGCGAAGCGCGGCGGCAACGCGCGGCGCGGCGTACTTCAGCACGAGGATGCCGCCGAAGAGCGCGCCCGCCACGAGAGAGAGGACGAAGGAGAACAGCAGCACGGGCAGGTTGAGCGAAATCTCCGACAAGCGCGGCAGAGTCGCCGGGCCGATCGCGATCAGCACGCGCAATCCGGCGTAGGCGAGCAGCAGGCCGGCGGCGCCGCCGCACATCCCGAGCAGCACGCTCTCGGTCATCAGCTCGCGCGTCAGCCGCGCCTTGCCCGCGCCGAGAGCCGCGCGAATCGCGAGCTCCTGCTGCCGACCGTCCGTGCGGACGAGCAGCAGGTTGGCGACGTTCGCGCAGGCGATCAGAAGCACCATCCCGATTGTGGCCATCAGCACCCACAGTACGCGGCCGACGTCGCCGATCAGCTCGTCTTTCAACCGGCGCGCCGCGGGCGCAAGCCGCGCCTCGTCGAACATCTTGGCGCTATAGCCGGGAAACGGCGGAAACGATTTGACCGCCACCGGGATCAGCTGCGCGAGCTCCGCGTTGGCGCGCTCCACCGTCACGCCCGGTTTCAGCCTCGCGACCGCGCGATAGCTGAAGTTGCCGAGGAATGTCTTGTTGCGATCGAGCTGCATCGGCACGAACGCCGAAGCATCGCGATCGAGAAAGCGGAACGACGCCGGCAGCACACCAATCACCTCGCGCGCTTCCCCGTCGAAAATCACGCGCCGGCCGATCGCTGAGGCGTTGCCACCGAACCGCGCCTGCCAGTAGCCATAGGACAGCACGACTGTCTTCGGCGCTCCCGGTGAGTCGTCGGCGCGGCTGAACAAGCGGCCCAGCGCAGGCTGCACGCCCAGTACCGGTAACACCCCCTCGGTCACGTCGATCACTGGAATCTCTTCGGGCTCGGCAAGCTTCGTCACGCTCACCGTGTCCCCCTGCCACATGCCGATCGCCTCGAGCGTTTGGCTCTGCTCGCGGTAGGTGAAATAGAGGAAAGGCGCGGCGCCGGCGCTCGGGATGTTCACGCCGGGCGCGGCGTGATCGATTCCGACCAGACGGTCCCCGGCCGGATACGACAGCGGCTTCAGCAGGACACCGTAGACGACGGCAAACACTGCGGAATTGGCGCCGATCCCGAGTGCCAGCGTGAAGACGGCCATGGCGGTAAAGACCGGGAATCGCACAAGCCGGCGGAGCGCATGCTTGAGGTACATGCACGAGTGAGACGAAGAAAAAGGCCGGATCGTTCGGCCGACAGAAGATCGGGCCGTCGGCCACCGATCATCCGCCATCGGCCATTCGCCGTGATATAAGCAGAGCTCCCCGGGAGGAATTGATGGGCAAAAAGATGTTCAGATTAGCTCTGCCGCTGTGCGCGGTCGTGCTGACCGGCGGGTCCACGTATGCCATGGCGAGCGCCGCGGACGGCCAGGACCCTCAACAGCAACAGGAACCGCAGACGCAGGAGACCGGTGGCGGGCGCGGCGGGCGCGCTGCCGAACCGGTGATCCGCCCCTATGAACGCGTCATCACCAAAGACGCCGTTTCCAAGAGCGGCATCTTCACGGTGCATCGCCTCAAGGATCGTCTCTACTACGAGATTCCCAAGGAGACGCTGGGACGCGAGTTCCTCTGGGTCAGCCAGATCAAGAGCACCACGCTCGGCGCCGGCCAGGGCGGACAGGCCGCCGGCAACCGCGTCGTCCGCTGGGAGCGCCGTGGCGATCGCGTGTTGCTGCGCAGCGTTTCGTACGACATCAGCGCCGACCCGAAAGCGCCGATCGCGCGCGCTGTCCGCGACGCGAACTACGACCCGATCGTCATGTCGTTCAACAT
>JBKPSE010000504.1:0-8376 GCA_046765855.1 Acidobacteriota bacterium
GAGGACAGCTGTTCCGGTTCGGCATGAGGCCATCGTCAGATGCATCCGTGACGTTGAGTGCGGCTGCGTCGCTGTTGAACGAGCCGTCGCTCGCCGTCGGCCCGCCGAGCGACGAAGTGCACTGGATCCTGGGACGCCGCCCTGACCCGTTCACGGGAAGAACGCCATGGCCGTCGCGGGCGCTGCGTGACAGTGGCTATTTCGTGTCGCGCAGTAGCGATGGTGATCAAATCATCTTTGACGCGGGCCGGCACGGGTATCTGAACGGCGGGCACGCGCACGCCGACGCGTTGTCGGTCGTTCTGCACGTCGGCGGCGAGCCGGTGCTCGTCGATCCGGGCACCGCGACCTACACGATGGATGCCGCGATGCGCGATCGCATGCGTTCGGCTCGCATGCACAACACAGTAGTTCTCGACGGCCGCGAACATGCCGTGCCGAGCGGCCCGTTTCACTGGCGATCGAGGACTGACGCGCGCATGCTGATCGCGCGCGTCTCCCCTGAGATGGATTTCGTAGTCGGCGTGCACGACGGCTACCTCCCCTTCCGCCATTTCCGCGCGGTCGTCGCCCTGCACGGGATCGGCTGGGTCGTCGTCGATCGGGTGACAGGCGACGGCGCGGTATCAGCGGATGCGTGGTGGCACTTCCACCCGGCATGGCACGCCACGGTGCAGGACGCCGTGATCCGTCTGCGCAGTGCCTCGGGCCGGCAACTCGCGATTGCCACCACGCCGCGTGATGTCAGCATCGTTGAAGACGGAGAATGGAGCGCCTACGCGCCGGAGTACGGGCGCGTCGAGGCGGCGACAACCGTGCGCGCTCGCCACAGCGGTGAGGCGCCGGTCGTCATCGGAATCTTCGCCGCAAAAGTCACCGTCGGGACGGAGCCGCTGACGATGGTGCCGCTTCCACCGCGAAGGGAAGGCGACTGGGTCACGTGCCCGTTCAGCGTGTGCGCCGGCGCTCGCGAACTCCGCGTTGAGGTTCCGTTTCCGGCCGATCCTGCAGCTCAGCCGTCCGAGCCGAGCTGGCCTCAGCCGTGCATCGAACAGCTGGCGCAGTCATGTGTGGAATAGCTGGGTTCGTCGAGGACGCTGACCGCCACGCGCCGCACGGGGCGCGTCTCGATGCGGAATTCAATCTCGTGCACCGCATGTGCGACGTCATTCGCCACCGCGGGCCCGATGACGAAGGCATTCACGTGCAGAGCGGCGTCGGGCTCGGCATGCGCCGCCTGAGCATCATCGATTTGGCGGGCGGCCGCCAGCCTATTCACAACGAAACGCGCACGGTTTGGGTCGTCTTCAACGGCGAGATCTACAACTATCGTCAGTTGCGGGCGGAGCTCGAGGCGCAGGGCCACCAGTTCTACACGTCGAGCGACACGGAGTCGATCGTCCACGCCTACGAGCAATGGGGCGAAGAGGCGTTCCGCCGGCTGCGCGGGATGTTCGCCATCGCGTTGTGGGATGCGGCAAAGCGGACGCTGTTTCTCGCGCGCGATCGTGCGGGGCAGAAACCGCTGCATTACGTGGAGCGCGGCGGGCGCCTCTATTTCGGCAGCGAGATCAAGTCGCTGCTCGCGGCGGGCGCAGTCGACCCGCAGTTGAACCTGCAGGCGCTCGATCACTACCTCGCGTTCCTCTACACTCCGCGCGAGACCTCCATCTTCGAAGGCGTCCGCAAGCTGCCGCCCGGTCATTACCTGCGATGGCAGGATGGGCGCGCGGACGTGCGTCAGTACTGGCAGATCAGCAGCAGCGAAACGTTCGCGGGCTCGGAAGCGGACGCCGTCGATGCGCTCCGCCGCGTCCTGCAGGACGCGGTCGCGTCGCACATGGTCAGCGACGTGCCACTCGGCGCGTTTCTCTCGGGGGGCGTCGATTCGTCAGCGGTAGTCGGAATGATGGCGCGCGCCTCATCGGGGCCGGTCAAGACGTTTTCGATCGGCTTCGACGATCCGGCGTACGACGAGCTCGAGTACGCGCGCGCGGTGTCGCGGCACTTCAACACCGAGCACCACGAGTTCGTCGTCAAGCCGGACGGCCTGTCGATCCTCGGTGATCTGATCTCACACTTCGACGAGCCGTTCGCCGACTCCTCGGCCATTCCGACGTGGTACGTGTCGGAGATCGCGCGCCGTCATGTCACGGTAGTGCTCTCCGGCGACGGCGGCGACGAGCTCTTTGGCGGTTACGACCGGTATCTGCCGCATCCGCGCGTCGCCAGGTTCGATGCCGTGCCGGTGCCGGGCCTGCGCGCGGCGGCGGCGTCGATCTGGCCGCTGCTGCCGCACGGCACGCGCGGAAAGAATTTCCTTCGCCATGTCGCCAAGGATGCGACGGGGCGCTACCTCGATTCGATCACCCTGTTTCCGGCCGACGAACGCGCGGCGCTCTACGCACCAGCCGCACGCGACGCGCTCGCATCCGGCGCCGAACGGATCCTCTCGGCGCACTTCGATCGGTTCGGCGCTCTTCCGCATGACAGCCGTATGATGCGCTTCGACTTCGAAACGTATCTGCCGGAAGACGTACTGACGAAAGTCGATCGCATGAGCATGGCGCACTCGATCGAATCGCGCGTGCCGCTGCTCGACAACGAGGTGATCGATTTTGCCGCGGCGCTGCCGGCGCGCTTCAAGATTCGCAACGGGCGCCGCAAGCACGTATTGAAACAGGCGCTGCAGCCGCTCCTGCCCGCCGGCATTCTCGAGCGCCGTAAACAGGGTTTCGGCGTTCCACTGGGCAACTGGTTTCGCGGCGGCCTGACGAACCTGTTCTCCGACGTGCTCGAGTCAGCGCGCACCCGGCAGCGCGGCTATTTCGAGCCGGCGTTCGTCAGCCGGCTGCTGCGCGAGCACCGCTCCGGCCAGCGCAACCATGAGCTCAGACTGTGGCAGCTCCTGGTCTTCGAACTGTGGCACAGACAGTACCTGGATACGGCCGCGGTCGAGTCGGCGACTGCCCACGTCGTGTAGCGCCGTTCCCACTTTCGCCGTGGATCTCCTCTCGACTGCGTGGCACCTGCCTTGCTCAGGTGGCAGGCTGTGAAGTCCGGGCCACAAATTCCGGTCGCTGTGTTCATCACCAGCTTCCATCCTGGCGGGACCGAGCGGCAGATGACCGAGCTCATCCAGCGGCTCGATCGCTCGCGTTTCGACGTCCACGTCGCCTGCTTTCACAAGGAAGGCGCGTGGCTGCCGCGCGTGGAGGCGTGCGCGCCTGTCAGCGCCTTTCCCATCCGAGGCTTTGCCCGGCCCGCGACTCTCGCGCGGGCGGGAAGCTTCGCGCGCTGGTGCCGCGCGCGCCACATCGCCGTGGTCCAGACCTGCGACCTCTACGCCAATACGTTCGGCCTGCCCGCGGCCGCGCTTGCCGGCGTTGCCGCGCGCATCGGCAGCCGGCGGGAGCTCAATCCGGATAAGACGGGCGGACAGATCGCGCTGCAGCGGCACGCCTACCGCTGCGCGCATTCGGTGGTCGCGAACTCTCGCGCCGCCGCACGTCAGCTTGAATCTGAAGGCGTCCCTCGCGAGCGGATCGAAGTCATCGCCAACGGCATCCAGCTCGATCGCTTTGCGCCGCGCAGCGTTGCCGGACCGATCTCGACGATCCTCACGGTCGCCAATCTGCGCGCCGAGAAGGCGCACGAAGTTCTCCTCGCCGCAGCCGCCCGCCTCGCGCCCGTTTTTCCGCGACTGCAATTCCAGATCGCCGGCGATGGTGAACGCATGCAGGAGCTGCGCGCGCTGGCGGCGCAGCTTGGCGTGACCCGTTGCGTCACGTTTCTCGGACATCGCGAAGACATCCCCGCGCTGCTTGCCAGTGCCGACGCGTTCGTGCTGCCGTCCCGCTCGGAAGCATTTCCCAATGGCGTGATTGAAGCGATGGCCGCGGGACTGCCGGTGATCGCGAGCGCGACCGGTGGTCTGCTGGATCTGATTGAAACGGGCAAGACGGGATTGCTCGTTCCCCCTGACAATGCGCAGGCGCTCGCCGATGCGATCGCCTCGCTGGTCCTGTCGCCCGGCCGCGCCGCCGCCCTGGGCGCCTCGGCGCGCGAGGAAGTGACCCGCCGCTATTCGTTCGATCGCATGGTGCGGTCGTTCGAGGATCTGTATCTCTCTCATCTGGGAATGCCGCGCGGTGTTTCCTCGCGGGCTGCCTGACCATGTGCGGCATCGCCGGACGATTCAACTACGACCCGCTTCGCGCGATCGACCGCGAGGTCCTCGGCGCGATGACCGATTCGCTGTCGCACCGCGGGCCGGACGCCGCCGGTTACCACGTCGCGCCCGGCATCGGACTGGGACATCGCCGTCTCAGCATCATCGATCTCTCCACGGGCGATCAGCCGCTCTCGAACGAGAACGGCACGGTCTGGACGATCTTCAACGGCGAGATCTACAACTTCGCGGAAGTCCGCCACGAGCTGCTCGCGCACGGGCATCAGTTCCGCACCAGTTCCGACACCGAGGTGATCGTCCACGGCTACGAACAATGGGGCGAGCGCTGCGTCGAGAAGTTCCGCGGCATGTTCGCTTTCGCGGTGTGGGACGGGCCGGCGCGCCGGCTGCTGCTTGCCCGCGATCGCGTCGGCGTGAAACCGCTCTATTACGCGGAGCTTCCCGGACGCGGTCTGGTGTTCGGCTCCGAGTTGAAGGCGCTGCTCGAAGATCCCGACGTGCCGCGGCAATGGCGCGCCGATGCGCTCGACGCGTACTTGACCCTGCTCTACATCCCGGCGCCGCTGACGATCTACCAGGGCATCCACAAGCTGGAGCCCGGTCACGTGCTCGTCGCCGAAAAGGGATCGATTCGCGTCTCGCGCTACTGGGATCTCGAGTTCACCGGCGATGGCGACGCGCGGCGCGAACGCGAGTATCTCGAAGAGCTCGACGGGCTGCTTCGCGAATCGGTGGCGTTGCGCCAGATCGCGGACGTGCCGCTTGGCGCGTTTCTGTCGGGCGGCATCGACTCGAGTGCCGTCGCCGCCTACATGGTCGAGACCAGCCCGCGGCCGCCGGTCACGATCTCGGTCGGCTTCGATCACGCCGCCTACGACGAGCTCGCGCATGCGAGGCGGGTCGCGGAGCATCTCGGATGCGAGTTCCACCCGCGGCAGGTGACGCCGGACATTGTCACGCTGCTGCCCAAGCTGGCCTGGCATTTCGACGAACCGTTCGCCGATTCCTCGGCCGTTCCGACTTACTACGTGTCCAAGGCGGCTCGCGAGCTCGTCACCGTGGCTCTGTCGGGCGACGGCGGCGACGAACTATGGGCCGGCTATGCGCGCCATCGCGTCGAACAGTGGGAGCAGAACGCGCGCTCCGCCCTTGGGCCCGCCGCCGCGGCCGCCGGTCTGCTCGGCCGCGCCCTGCCGCTGTCGGTCAAAGGCGCACGCTCGCTTCGTCATCTCGCCGCGCGCCCCGACCAGGCCTACGCGCTCAAACATGCCTACGGCATGTTCGAGCCGGATGCGAAGGCGCGTCTCTACTCCGGCGACTTCGGCGCCGCGCTCCGGCACTGCGATCCGTTCGCGGCGTTCCGCGACGTCTACCGCCGCTGCCAGTCGCGCGACGCGCTCGATCGCGGCCTCTACGTCGACGTCCACACTTACATGGTCGACGACATCCTGACCAAGGTCGATCGCATGAGCATGGCGGTGTCGCTCGAGGCGCGTGAGCCGCTGCTCGATCATCGGCTGCTCGAATTCGCCGCGCGCGTGCCGACGTCGCTGAAGCTGAAGGACGGCCGCGGCAAATACCTGCTCCGCAAGGCGCTCGAACGAAGAGTACCGCGCGACATCGTCGCGCGCGGCAAGCACGGCTTCGAGGCGCCGATCGGCGAATGGCTGCGCGGCCCGCTCGCGCCGATGGCGGAGTCGCTGCTGGCCGACGGCCGCCTGCGCGATCGCGGCGTCTTCAATCAGCAGGAAGTGTCGCGGCTGTGGACCGAGCACCGCGACGGCCGCGCCGATCATCGCCATCGCCTCTGGCAGCTGGTGATGCTCGAGCTGTGGTTCCGACAGTTCATCGACGAGGCGCCGGCCTCGCGCGCGCGCTACGCGGAGGCCATCTAATCTCATGTGCGGCATTGCCGGCATCGTCGCCGCCGACGGCATCCAACCTGACGAAAGCGCGCGCCTCGTGCGCATGCGCGACGTCATCACGCATCGCGGGCCGGACGACGCGGGGATCTTCGTGGATCGGTACGCCGGCCTCGCGCACCGCCGCCTCAGCATCGTCGATCTCGCCGCCGGTCATCAGCCGCTGGGCAGCGAGAACGGCTCGATTCAGGTCGTCTTCAACGGCGAGATCTACAACCACGCGGCGCTCCGCCCGACACTCGAAGCGCACGGGCACGTGTACCGGACGCGCTGCGACACCGAGACGATCGTCCACGCCTACCAGGAGTGGGGCGACGCGTGCGTCGAGCGGTTCCGCGGGATGTTCGCGTTCGCGATCTGGGATGCGCCGCGGCAGCGGCTGCTGCTCGCGCGCGACCGCCTCGGCATCAAGCCGCTCTACTGGACCGTGGTGCGCAACCGGCTGCTGTTCGGGTCCGAGATCAAGGCCATTCTCGAGAGCGGCCTCATCGCCGCCGAAGCCAACGAAGCGGCGATTCCGGAGCTGCTCAGCACTCGTTATCTCTCGGGCACGGAGACCCTCTTCAAGGGCATCCACCGGTTGTTGCCGGGCCACCTGCTGGTCTACGAACGCGGACAGGTGTCGACCAGGCAGTGGTGGGACGTTCCCGTGGGACGGCACGACGCCGCAGTCGATGGACGTTCCGAGGCGGAATTGGTCGATGAGTTCCGCGCCAGGCTCGAGGACGCGGTGCGCAGCCGCTTGATGGCGGACGTGCCGCTCGGCATGTTCCTCTCCGGCGGCTTGGACAGCAGCGCAATCGCCGCGCTGATGGCGCGGATGATCGACCGTCCGCTGCAGACCTTCTCGGTCGCGTTCCGCCAGCGCGCGTTCAGCGAGCTCGATTACGCGCGCCAGGTGGCCAGCGCGATCAAGGCCGATGCGCACGAGATCACGATCGACGAGCACGATTTCTTCGGCGCGCTTCCTCGCCTGGTGTGGCACGAGGACGAACCGCTGGCGCATCCATCGAGCGTGCCGCTCTACTTCGTGTCGAAGCTCGCCGCCGAGCATGTGAAAGTGGTGCTCACCGGCGAAGGCAGCGACGAGCTGCTTGCCGGCTACGGCAAGTATCCGCGCGCGCTCGTCAACTGGCGCGCCGGCGCGTTCTGGAGACTGGCGCCCGACCCTGTGCGCGACTTCATCAGCGGCTCGATCGTGCCGCGGCTGCCCGCCCGCGTCGCGCGCTACGCGAAGCGCTCGTTCCTGTCGATGCCGCGCACACCGGAAGCGATGTTCTTCGACAACTTCGCGGCAATTGGCGTGCGCCGCCAGGCGTCGCTCCTGCACCCCCGGGTCGCGGCCGCCGATTCGGCGCCGTATGCCGCCTCACGCGCCTACTTCGACGCGCCGAATGGACGGAGCACGACGCTCGATCGACTGCTCTACACCGATCTCAAGACGTACCTGGTGGAACTGCTGATGAAGCAGGACCAGATGAGCATGGCCGCGTCGATCGAAAGCCGCGTGCCGTTCCTGGATCACCACCTCGTGGAGTTCGCGGCCGCGCTGCCTCCACGGATGAAACTGCGCGGCTTTACCACCAAATGGATTCTGCGCGAAGCGGTCAAGACCATTCTTCCAGCGGCAATCCTCACCCGCAAGAAGATGGGATTCCCCGTGCCGTTCGCACTCTGGACGCGCGGTCCGGCGGCCAACCTCGCACGTGAAGTGCTGCTCGATTCGCGCGCACGTCAACGCGGCATCACCGATCCCGTCGCGGTCCAGGCCTTGATCGATGGCCATGTCACCGGCACGGCTGAGGGCGGCGACGCCCTGTGGAGCCTGGTCAATCTCGAGCTGTGGTACCGCACGTTCATCGACGGCGACGGCATCCAGACGCTCTCGTTGGAAAAACCGGCCGCATCGACGACGGGCACCAGGCCAAAGGCAGCGGACCGGGCGTCAGCAAGCCACCTGGCGGAACGAGCCCGACCGAACGCAGCGATCGCCGCCGACCGCGACAAGCGGGTGACGGCATGAAGCTCCTCTGGTTGAATGCCGGACTGCTGCTGCCGCTCGACAAAGGCGGCAAGCTGCGCACGTGGCACGTCATGCGCCACCTGGCCTCGCGCCACGAGATCACGTATCTCTCGTTCGCAGACGCGACACAGACGGACGCCGATCGCCTCGGCATGCGCGAAGTGTGCGCGCGCCTGGAGACGATTCCGCGCACCGATACCGTGAAGGGTACGTGGCGGTTCTACGCCGACGCGGCCCGT
>JBKPSE010000505.1:0-4008 GCA_046765855.1 Acidobacteriota bacterium
CAGCGACGCGCCGATCGCGAACTTCATCGTCTCGGGAATGTCGGTAGGGGAGACGAAGCCTTCGATCAGTCCCGCGACGATCAGCAGCGGAATGACGCCGAGCAGCAGGCGCACCGCCGTGGCCGCGGCCGCAATGAGTGAATCCCGGCGGCTGAGGAATCCGGGGGCGAGCAGCCCCTTCGCCAGCAGCAGCCCGGCGCCGCCGGCGATGAAGATGGCAGGCAGCTCGAGCACGCCGTGCGGCGCGATGAAGCTCCACAGCGACAGAGCCATGCCCGCGCGCTGGCAGGCGACGGCCACCACTCCGATCAGCAGCCCGTTGAACAGCATCATGTAAGCGCTGCCCAGTCCGGCGAGCATACCGCCGGCCAACGCGGCGAACGAGACCGACAGGTTGTTGGTGGTAATCGCGCTGGACGCCATCGGCTTGATGCCGACGATCGAATGCGTCCACATCTGGCCGCGCTCGATGGTGTCAACCATGTGCGTGCCCAGCATCAGCCGCTCGAGGCCAGGGTCGGCCCACGCCATGGCCGCGCCGGCAAACATACCGAGCAGGAACAGCGCAAAGGCGAGCGCGGTGTAGGGAAGCGTACGGCGGAAGATCTCCGGGTAGATCCGGGCGTAGAAGTCGAAGATGCCGCGCGCGCGCGGCCTGGCCCCCGAGTAAATCAGGTTGTGCGCGCGCCCGACCAGTGCGTTCAGATAGCGCGCGAGCGTTGCGCTTGCCGGGTCTTCGCGCACCACGGACAGATCGGCCGCGGTCTGACGATACAATAGCGCCAGTTCGCGCAGCTCGGCGCGGTTCAATGCGGCCACGCCGCGGCGCGCGCAGGCGTTGATCAGCGCTTCGAGCTTGTCCCAGGAGGGCTTCCGCCTTCCGATCCAGCGCGCGGAGAGGCCCAGTGCCGGCACCGGAAAAGCTTACCATCGACACTCCGGAGCAAATCGCGCTCGAGTTTCCACTCGCCGGCGTCGGCAGCCGCTTTCTCGCCATTGCCTTCGACACCGTGTTGCAGGGCGGCGCGATCGCGGTTCTCGTGGCGATCGGCCTGACGCTCCGCGCCGTCGCGGGGAGGGTGCCGCCGCTGCGCGGCCTCGGGATCTGGGGCATCGCGCTGCTGTTCGCGCTCGGTTTCGTCGTCTACTCGGGCTATTTCGCCATCTTCGAAGCGATCTGGAGCGGGCAGACCCCGGGCAAGCGGCTCGTCGGCCTGCGGGTCATCGACGTCAGCGGACGACCGATTACCGTCTACGCGTCGATCATCCGCAACGTGCTGCGGCTCGTGGATCAGTTGCCGGGCGTGTATGCGGTGGGCATTCTCAGCATTCTGATCACCAGCCGGCAGCAGCGCATCGGCGATCTCGCCGCCGGCACCGTCGTCGTTCACGAACGGATCGGGAGCTCCGCCGTGATCCCGGAGGCCGCACCGCACACGCAGCGCCACGGCGCGCACCGGCTCAGCGCGGCGGAAATCGCGGTGATCGAAGGATTCCTGCAGCGCCGGCAGGAACTCGGGGACTGGACGCGGCTGCAGACGGCGCGGAAGATCGCCGCGCGAATGCGCCGCACGCTGGATCTCGCCGACGGTGAAGACGACGAGCGGCTCCTCGAACAGCTCGCCTCCGAATACCGGTCTAGCGGTTCGTATCGATGACCCTGCCGCCTACCGCGACCAACCTGACCTTGCGCAGGGCGGTGATGTCTTTCGTCGGGTCGCCCTCGACGGCAACGAGATCCGCCTGAAGGCCTGGCGCGATCGCGCCGATGCTGTCCTGCATCCGCATCGATTCGGCCGAGCGGGACGTCAACGACACGATGGCGTCCATCGGTTGCTGCCCGCCCTGTTGAACGCGGACGATCGCCTCTTCGATGTTGCGCCCGTGCGCCCCCGCCACCGCGTCGGTGCCATATACGATTTTCAATCCCGGCGTCTTCAGCGCGCGCTTGAACATGTCGATGACGACCGGCAGCGATTTTTCCATCGCCGCAAAGCCCTCCTCGGTGTAGTTGCCGATGCCGAAAAACTTCGCCTTGTTCTCCAGGTAGTTCTGCAGCACGAGGCCGACGTTGGGGTCGAAGTAAGTACCTTTGTCAGCCATCAGCTTGAGGACTTCGTCGGTCGCGAAGTTGCCGTGCTCGATCTGCGTGCAGCCGGCCAGCACCGCCGCCCTGATCGATTCGGGGCTGTGGGCGTGTACCAGCGTCCGCAGTCCCAGCGTCTTTGCCTCGCCGCACGCCGCCTGCAGCTGCTCGTCGGTCATCGTCTGCTTGCCGCCGTCCCGGATGCTCGCCGAGGCGAAGACTTTGATCAGCTGGGCGCCTGCGTCCTTCAGATCGCGGACCGCCTTGCGCAGCTGTTCCGGGGTCGCCACGGCCGCGCCGGGGCCGCCCCCAGCGCCGCTGCGCTCGTTGATTTGTCCCATCGAGCTCACAATCCGCGGCCCGGGCAGCTTGTCCTTCTCGAGTGCCGCCCTCAACTGCGCGTCCAGCCGCTCGCCGACGCTCTGCACGGTCGTGAACCCGTGCCGGACCGTCTCGCGCGCGTTCTCGATCCCGGCTTTGATGCGCGTTTCCGCCGGCTCGCGGCCACCGACATAGCGCCCGTCCGGTCCGAAATGCCACAGGATGTGCACGTGTGTGTCGATGAAGCCGGGCAGCAGAGTGTAGTTGGATAAATCGTGAGTGACGGCATTGGCGCTCTTGCCGACACTCTTGATTTTGCCGTCTTCAATGGTGACGACGACATTCTGCTGCGTGCCTCCGCGGCCGTCGAACAGCAGCCCGGCGCGGATCGTGATGACCTGACTGGTCTGCGCGCTCATGATGCCGGCACACGAAAGAAGAAGCAGAGCGACGAGCAGAATACGCATGGCGCGTATTCTATTCGTACCTGAGCGCGACGAGCGGATCGATCTGAGTGGCGCGGCGTGCCGGGACGAAGGCGGCGATCAGGCTCGCCGCAATGAGGATCGCCGCTACTACAGCATAGGTGAGCGGGTCGACGCCGCTGAGCCCGAACAGGAACGCCTTCAACAGCCTGGTTGCGACGATCGACGCGCCGAGCCCGCAAATCACGCCGATCACAACTGCTCGCACCGTCGTGCCGAGCACGAGCCGGACGACATCCAGCGGCCGGGCGCCGAGAGCCATGCGGACGCCGATCTCCTGCGTGCGGTGCCGCACCCAGTACGCAAACACGCCGAACATACCGAGGGAAGCGAAGCCGAGCGCGAGCACGCCGAGCGCCCCGGCGACGCCCGCCGCAAGCCGCGTGCTCCGCGTGCGGGGCTCGACCGCGTCCGACAATGGCTGGGCGCGCAGGCGCAGCCGCGGATCGATGCGCGCGATCGCCGCCATGATCTCGTCAGCGGCGGCGCGATTGCCCGCGAGCACCTGCGGCAGCGCGCGGTGCGTCAAGGGCTGGAAGATCGTCGGTTGTATCTCGTCGACTCCCGTCATGAACGCGTCCTGCACGACGCCAACGATCTCCAGCTCGCCTGTGATATTCCAGCCGCCCTCTCCCTCGACGGTTGTCACCCGTTGACCGACGGCGCTCCGCGACGGCCAGTACCGTTTCGCCATCGTCTCGTTGATCACGATCACCGCACGTCCGCTGTCCGAGGCCTGGAGCTCGCGGCCTGCCAGCACCGGCAGGCCCATCCGTGCGAAGTAGCCGGGCGATACCTCGAATACGGCGTTGAACTCGGCGGCGTCCCGTCCGGGCAGGCGAAAACTCCCTTTGATGTTTCCCGAGGCGAGCGGCACCGTGGAGGTCAACGCGAGCGGCGCCGCCGAAGCGGCGGCCTGCACCAAATCGGCAATCTGCCGCGACGTGGTGTCGACGCGCGCCGCGTCGTAACCCAAAACCGGCGGCTGCACCGTCACCGCCGTCATCGTGCTCATGGCTGCGGGGAACGTGCGAGCGGCAATCTGCCGGGCCGAGCGCGCCATCACGCCTGCTGACGAGAGGAGCACGACCACTGCCGCGACTTGAAGTGACAGGA
>JBKPSE010000506.1:0-7071 GCA_046765855.1 Acidobacteriota bacterium
GTGGTGGCCTGTTCGGCGCTCTCCACCCGATGGCTCTCGACCGGCTGCACCCGCGCGTTTGTCGTCGCAAACGTGATCCGGCTGCTGTCGATGGCGTACCGATGCTCCGTTGGCAGCGCCCGCCAGCGGATCACGTCGGCATCCCCCTCGCGAAACACCGCTCCCCGCGCGATGTAATGAAGCTGAAACGTATGGATGGACGCGCCGATTGGCCGGAAATTCCACTGAACCTTCACGCGGCTTCGGCCCGAGACCTCCACCCGCCCGTCTCCGTCGCCAGGCGGCATGACCGTGTCATCCATCCGCGCCTCGACGATCTGGATGCCGTCGGTGCGCCCGGCGGGGATGTCCCGCCACACCTTGCGGAACGTCCCGGTCTGGAACTCGAAAACGATGGTTTCGATGACGTCGAGGTTCCCGCCCGAAGGCGTGACCGCCACATCGAAGCGTTGCGCCTTGTAGGCGCCGGGGCCTTCGGCTGCGGCTGGCACGGGCACGAGGCAGGCGAGCAGCGCCATGAGGGCGGCGATCGCGGTATGACCCGATCTGTCACGGTGCGGCGGTAGGGTGTATCGCATGGTGATTCGCTTCATGGCGCGCAAGAAAGAAGTTCGCCTCGAAACCCATCCGTCAGGATTGAACCGGACCGACGCGCGGCGCCTCAGCCGCCGCGAAATCGAGCACCGAGAGCGGATGCTCGCACATCTGCAGCGTCTCTCAGTAACCCATTTCCCGCTCGATCGCGCGGACGATTCGATCTAGTTCATCGACCAGCCGGCCGCCGCCGGCCTCGCGGTACGAGCGGACCAGCGAGCGATAGTACGCAACGATTTCGTCCGCGCTGGCGTTGAATCGATCCCACACGGCATCGCCGTTGTTGCGCAGGTCGCGCAGAATCGCGTACGCGTTGTGCACCTTGTCGGCGGCTGACACACGGAGGCTCGCCGCCTGCAACGCACGCGCGTGTTCGACGTACTGCTGCTTCCGCTCCGCCCACGGCGCTTTGGGCGTCGTCCACGAATCGGTGCAGTCCTCGACGATGCGTGCGACGGAGTCGCCGAAGCGCGTGCGGATGTCCTCGAGCCGGGCGCGCCCGCCGCGATCTTCAGCCGCATCGTGCAGCAGCGCCGCGATCGCTTCGTCCTCGCTGCCGCCGTCGTCGATCACGATCGACGCGACACCCATCAAGTGGCCGATATAAGGCACGCCGTTGCCCTTGCGCGTGTGTTCGGCGTGCGTCTCGTGCGCGTAGATGAACGCCTCGTCAAAGCGGCGACTCAGGGTAGGCATCCGGGCCTATTGTCGCTCAGAATATCTGACGATGGATCCGGCACCGCCCGTCTATGCCGCGCTCGACGCGCTCGGCATCCGCTACGAGCGCCACGAGCACCCCGCCGTCTTCAACGCGGAAGATGCAGCGAAGTTCTGGGACCCGATTGAGGGCACGCAGTGCAAAAACCTCTTCCTCCGCAACAAGAAAGGGGATCGGCACTACCTCGTGGTGCTCGAGATTTCGAAGCGAGCGGACCTGAAGGACCTGGTCAGAGTGGTGGGCGACGATCGCCTCAGCTTCGGGTCCCCCGAACGTCTGATGGCGAAGCTGGGCCTGACGCCTGGCTCCGTCTCGCCGTTCGGACTCATCAATGATGCGGCCGGATCGGTGCGCGTGCTGATCGACCGGGACTTGCGCGGGCGCGAACGCCTGATCTTCCACCCGAACATCAATACCGCGAGCGTTGTCGTGTCGTGGGCGGACCTGGAGAAGTTCCTGGCGACGCGCAACAACAGCGTCCGCATCATCGCGCTGTGAATCAGCCGCACACGGTCGTCGTGCTCGACAACCTCCGCAGTCTGTACAACACGGGATCGATCCTGCGGACCGCGGACGCCGCCGGCGTGGCCCGCGTGCTGCTGTGCGGCATCACGCCGCGGCCCGATCAGCGGCGGGCCATCGCAAAGACCGCTCTTGGCGCCGAAGACAGCGTCCGGTGGGAGCACTGGAGTGACACGAACACGGCCCTCGCGTCATTGAAACGTGAGGGATACGAGGTCGCGGGGATCGAGCCTGCGTCCGACGCGATCGACTTGTACGAGTGGACGCCGCGATGGCCCGTCTGCCTGGTGTTCGGGCACGAGCGCGAGGGCATGTCATCGTCGGCGGCCGCGGCCGTCGATCTCGTCGTCCGCATTCCGATGCTTGGAACGAAACATTCCTTGAACGTCGCTACCGCGGCCGGCGTGGCGCTTTATGAACTGGTGCGCCGGCGCCTCTACGCTGGCTGAGATCGGCCACCGGGCGCAGCCGTGATAATTTGCAGCGATGTCGATCGAGTCTCCCTTCGACCTTGACGGCATGCGCGAGGCGGCGCGCGTCACGCGCGAGACGCTCGATCTGCTCGAACGGTCCCTTCAGATCGGAATCAGTACGATTGAACTGGATCGGATGGCGGCGGGATTCTTCGCGGAACAGGGCGCGCGTTCCGCGCCCGCGCTGGTCTACCGCTTTCCCGGCACGGTGTTGATCAGCATCAACGACGAGATCGTGCACGGCGTTCCAGGGGCGCGGCGGATCGAGGACGGCGACGTGGTGAAGCTCGACGTGACCGTCGAAAAGGAGGGCTTCATCGCCGACGCCGCGCGAACCGTGGTGGTCGGCTCCGGCTCACCGCTGGCGCACCGCCTCGCGCGGTGCGCGAAGACAGCGCTCGACGCCGGAATCAGCGTTGCGCGGGCCGGCACTCCCGTGAACGAAATCGGCCGCGCCGTCCAGCGCGCCGTCCGCGGCGACGGCTTCCGCGTCATCCACGGCCTCTCGGGCCACGGCGTTGGCCGGACGATCCACGAGGAGCCTTCGGTGCCGAACGAGTACAACCCGTGGCAGCGCGACGTGCTGACGAACGGGCTGGTGCTGACGATCGAACCAATGATCAGCGCCGGCTCGTCGCAAGCCGTCACTGGCAGCGATGGCTGGACGATACGCACTCGCGACGGCAGCCTGTCCGCGCACGCCGAACACACCCTGGTGATCACCGAGGGAGAGCCGATGATCCTTACGGCGGCTTAGCGCGCGTTCTTCAGCGGGGCTGCCGTTACAGCTGGCCGTCCGCCGGCACAGGAGGCAGGAAAGAGAAGGTGCTCAGGACTGTACAGCGCTTGCGGTGGGTGTTGAGCGCTGCGCTCGCCGCGTGCCTGGCGCATACGACCGTGCACACGCTCGCGCAGGCGCCCGAGGTGGCGCTGAAGGATTTGAAGCGGCACGTCGGCGAGGAGGTTGCGGCCTGCGGTCACGTCGTCGCCTACAACTGCGACGATGAGACCGGCGAGATGGTCATGTATCTGGAAGACGTGCGCCGCGGAGTGGAGTTGGTGATTCCGCGTGAATACTGGGGCGACACTCGAGGCCGCTCGCTGACCGACCGCTACCTCTCGGCGACGGTGTGCGCTCGCGGGAGGGTCGCCAAGAAGGACGGCAAGTACCGCGTCGGCGTCGAGGGCAGCGATCGCATCAGCGCACGCGTCCCTGCGCCATCGCTCCCGCCGTTCGCGCCGACGGCCCTGCATACGTGTTCCACCGGCGTTACGCCGCCGAAGCTGCTGCGCGAAGTGAAGCCGACCTACACGAACGATGCGATGCGAGGGTTGGTTCAAGGGCAGATGTATCTGGAAGCGGAAGTGCTCGCTGATGGCACCATCGGCGACATCCGCGAACTGACCACGCTGCCGGGAGGTCTCGGCGCCCAGGCGATTGCGGCGGTGAGACAGTGGCGCTTTCAACCAGCAAGGCTCGCCGGGCGACCCGTTTCTGTCGTCGTGCTGATCGAGATGACGTTCAAGTTGAAGTAGGACCGATCGGCGAGGCGCGGACAACCGGTGGGACGCACTGCCGCAACCAAGCGCGGTCGATCAGGAGCGTGCCGGTCACATCCGCCGACAGCGGGCCGTCGAGCACGGCGACGGCACGCCGAACCGCGCGCTATTTCTCGTCGTTCTCCGCCCCGCGCTTCGGACGCATGTTCGCCTGCAGGACGCGCTTGCGCAGGCGGATGCTCTTTGGCGTCACTTCGACCAGCTCGTCGTCGTTGATGAACTCGATCGCCTGTTCGAGGCCCATCTTGCGCGCGGGGATCAGGCGCACGGCTTCGTCGGCGGTCGACGCGCGCATGTTCGTCTGCTTTTTTTCCTTGGTGATGTTGACATCCATGTCGGACGCGCGCGCGTTCTCGCCGACGATCATCCCCTCGTAGACCTTGTCGGCCGGCTCGACGAAAATCTCGCCGCGCTCCTGCAGGTTCCAGATCGCATAGGCGGTCGCGACCCCCGCGCGATCCGCGACCAGCGCGCCGGTCGCGCGCGAGGGAATCGCGCCGTGCCACGGCTCCCAGCCCGCGAAGATGTGGTTCATGATCCCGGTGCCCTTGGTCTCGGTCAGGAACTGCGAGCGGAATCCGATCAGGCCGCGCGCGGGGATGCGGAACTCGAGGCGCACGCGGCCGCTGCCATGATTCACCATCTTGGTCATCGTCCCGCGGCGCGTGCCGACCTGGGCAATGACGACGCCCTGGAACTCTTCGGCGACGTCGATGACGAGATCCTCGACCGGCTCCATCACCTGGCCGGCCGGCTTCGCGCCGCCCGCGCGCTCGCTGCCGGGGACCGCTTCGCCGGCGGCGCCGTTCGCGTGGCCGGCTCGCGTCCGCTCACCCGCATGTTCATACACGATCTTCGTCACGATGTCCGGCCGCGAGACCTGCATCTCGAATCCTTCCCGGCGCATCATCTCGATCAAAATCGACAGCTGCAGCTCGCCTCGGCCGAGCACTTTCATCTGCTCCGGCGTGTCGGTCGGCTCGACTCGAATCGACACGTTGCCGAGGAGCTCCTTGTCCAGGCGGTCCTTGATCTGCCGCGAGGTGACGAACTGCCCCTCACGCCCCGACATCGGCGACGTGTTCACGCCGAAGATCATCGACACGGTCGGCTCGTCGACCGCGATCACGGGCATCGCCTTGCGGTGTTCGATGTCGGCGATGGTTTCGCCGATGGTGATGTCCTCGATTCCCGCGAGACAGACGATATCGCCCGCCGCGGCGCTCTCGATGTCGACGCGCTTCAGCCCGTCGAAGGCAAACAGCTTGGTGATCCTGGTGTCGTGGAACGATCCATCGAGCTTGCATACGGTGACCGGATCGCCCACCTTGACGCTGCCGTTGAAGATGCGCCCGATTGCGATGCGCCCGAGGTAGTCGCTCGAATCGAGGTTCGCGACCAGAATCTGCAACGGCCCGTCGACCTGGCCGCGGGGCGGCGGCGCGTGCTCGAGGATCGCCTCGAACAGCGGTCGTAAATCCTCGCCCGGCTGGTCGATCGCCGTACTCGCGGTGCCCGCTTTCGCGCTGGCATAGATGACCGGGAAATCGAGCTGCTCCTCCGACGCGTCGAGATCGATGAACAGGTCGTAGATTTCGTTCAATACCTCCTGGATCCGTGCATCCGGGCGATCGATCTTGTTGATGACGACGATGGGGGCGAGGCGGCGCTCGAGCGCCTTGCGCAGCACGAACCGGGTCTGCGGCAGCGGTCCTTCGGAGGCATCAACGAGGAGCATGACGCTGTCGACCATCGCCAGCGTCCGTTCGACTTCGCCGCCGAAGTCGGCGTGTCCGGGCGTGTCGACGATGTTGATGAGGACGTCCTGGTAATGGACCGCGGTGTTTTTGGCGAGGATCGTGATCCCGCGCTCGCGCTCGAGGTCGGTGTTGTCCATCGCCCGCTCGGCGACCCGCTCGTTGCTGCGGAATGTCCCGCTCTGGCGGAGCAGTCCGTCGACGAGCGTGGTTTTTCCATGGTCGACGTGGGCGATGATCGCCACATTGCGCCGCAGCGCGTTGGCGATCTCAGACGAGGTTGAGCGGACCGAAAGCATCTAAACAGTATAACTTGCGCGTTCACGGCGAACGTCCGGCGTCCCGCCATTCGGGCGCGAAACGCCCGGAACGTTCCCCCGCCCTGTGGGCGCCGCCGATCAACCATGGCGGGGGCATCTACGTCATATTCCTGACAGTGGACGGCGGTCTCCGTGCGACGGCAGATTCGGACCTCGTAGCCCGCGCGGCGGCCGGTGACGGCGCCGCGTTCCATGCGCTCGTGGAGCGGCATCGGGCGATGGTGTACCGCCTTGCGTACCAGTTCGCCGGCAATCACCATGATGCCGAAGACATCGCGCAGGACGTGTTCATCAAGGTCTACCGTTCGCTCGATCGGTTCCGCTACGACGCGCAGTTGACGTCATGGCTGTACCGAATCGTGATGAATGCGTGCATCGACCACAAGCGGCGGCAGTCGCCGGCGGGGTGGGCCCCGTTCACGGAAGACGCGGAGTTGAAGATGACGAACACCCCCGAGGAGGGGCCGGGACCGGAAGACCGGGCGTACGGTGGACAGATTGGGGAGCTGCTGGAATCGGAGATCGCGCGGCTGCCGCCCGGCCAGCGTCTGGTGTTCACGATGCGCCATCATGAAGGCTTGAAGTTGTCCGAAATCGCAGATGCGCTCAATCTCGCGGAAGGCACGGTCAAGCGGCAGCTGCACGCAGCCGTGCACCGGTTGCGCGCCGCGCTTGCCGGCGCGCGGGTCACGACAGGAGGCCGCGCATGAGCGGCTGCGAGTTCGACGTCGTTCTGTATTTCTACGACGAGCTCGATGCCGCGGAGCGTGTACGAGCCACGGCGCACCTGCGCGAGTGCGCGGAGTGCCGTCAGCGTCTCGACGAGCTCCTGGCGATCCGCCGCGCGCTCGCGTCCCGGCCGCACGTCGATGCGCCGCCCGCCGGCGACTGGTCCGGCTTCATGCGCCGGCTCGACGAAGCGGTAACGCCGACGCGGATGGCGGCGCCTTCGGCGGGAGTGCTCGAACGGCAGCGTGGCCGATGGACGGTACGTCAGATTGCCGCGCTCGCCGCGATGGTGGCGCTGGTGACCGCCGGCGTGTTCACCGCCGCGAGCTTCCGCTCGCGAACGGCGCGCGCCGTGACCACCGCGGCGACGCAGCCCAAGGCGAGTGCTCCGCTCGAGG
>JBKPSE010000507.1:0-7371 GCA_046765855.1 Acidobacteriota bacterium
TTCCGCAGCTACACAATTCCCTCATCCAACTGCCGACTGCCCACTGCCAACTGCCAACTCCCCAGCCTTGATGCCACGCTCGGGAATCGGCAGTTGGTGTGGCCCTTTGATTGCGGCGTTGCGTCTTACGTAGTTGCGGTCTTGACAGTCCTTCGCGTTAGAACAGGTACCTTACGCTCAGCTGAATGTCCCTTCGCGAGTTGTCCTTGCTGGTGATTCGGCCGAACGATGAACTGGTCGGATCCGTAGACGGATTGTTCAGGTTCGGGTGGTTGAGGAAGTTGAACACTTCGGCGCGGAACTGGAACGATTGGGAACCCTTGACCGCGACGTTCTTGAACACCGCGATGTCCCACTGATACTGCCCCGGGCCGTACATGTTGTTGCGCGGCGCGTTGCCGAACTTGCCGTTGGCCGGACGCGTATACGCCGCCGGGTTGAACCAGAAGTTCTGATCCACCGCGGCGCCTTCCGACAATTTGCCGTTGCTGTTGGCGTTGAAATCGCCGACCAGATCCCAGGGCTGCTGGAACGAATCACCGACGCCGGCGATGTCGTCACCACGCGTCACCCACAACGGCGTTCCCGTGCGCATGAACGTGGATCCGGTGATCTGCCAGCCGCCGAGCACACGTCCCTTCATGGTCGTCGGCTCGCCGCGGTAGAACGGCAGGTCATAGATGTAATAGAAGTTGAACACGTGCCGGCGATCGAAGCTCGAGTTGCCCCAGAAGCCCGAGTCGTCGAACGAGTTGAACAGCACGTCGCGCTTGCTGCTGGCGTTGTCTTCGGAATGGCCGAGCGTGTAGGCGGCGCCGAACTTGAAGCCCGCGCGATAGCGGCGGTCGACCGACAGCTGCAGCGCGTTGTACTCCGACCGTCCCGTGTTCTCGGACAGGCGGATGACGCCGTAGCCCTTGTACGGGCGCAGGAACGCCGAGTTGACGTTCGGGTTGGCTTGCACCGTGCCCGGCTGCAGCTGGTTGATGTTGCGCTCGCGCTGCAAATGGCGTCCCTGGCGGCCGACGTAAGTCGCATCGACAACGAAGCCCCACGGCACTTCACGCTGAACGCCCGCCGAGTAGGTGTAGGCGACGGGGTGCTTGAATTCCGGATCGATGGCCGTCATGCCGAGCGGCAGTGACGCCGCGCCGCCGGCGCCGCCGGGGTTGTCGACGGACCCGTTGCTCACGCTGACCTGCGGCTGGAACGGCGGGTTGCCGCCGAGCAGCATCGAATCGTTGAGCGTGACGCGGTTGTGGAAGACGCCGGCGCTCGCGCGCAGCACCGTCCGCTGGTTCAACGTGTAGGCGAGGCCGCCGCGCGGTTCGAACACGTTCTTGTGCGTCTTGGTCAGGCCCCGCGGCGCACCGATGAACAGCGCCTTCACGGCCGGATCGTTGTAGACGGCGAGGTCGCTGGCCGAGCTCGGGAAGCCGTTGCCGGGCAGGACGATGCCGTTGTAGCGCGGACCACCGAGGACGCGTCCGCTCGCCGGATCGATCACGGCCTGATTCGTCGTGCTGTAGTGCGCCGGATCGAAGGTCGCGATGTTGTTGGTGGTGGAATACCACGGCGGCCAGAGGACGTAGCGGACGCCGCCTTCAATCGTCAGGTTGCTGGCCGGCCGCCATGAATCCTGGATGAACATGTCGCTCGCCAGCGCCCGCCACTTGGTCAGCGCGCGCTGCCCGATCTCGGCGTAGTTGGTGAAGATGCCAATCGCCGCATCCGCCATGCCAAGACCGGTGTGCCCGGTGCTGGTCGTATTGGTGAACTCGAAGCGGCCGTTCTGGTTGTTGGTGCTGCCGGGAATCGGCTGCACGTTGATCTGGTCGAAATCGTCTTCACCCGAGTATTCGATGACCACGCCGCCCTTGAAGGTGTGCCGGTTCTTCACCCACGTGGTGGTGTTGGCGAAGGTGTTGATCGGCCCGACCGACGAGGACGGATAGGGGCCGCCGTCGATCTCGCTGAACGGGCTCATCGTGATCGTCGGGATCTTGTCGGGGATCTCCTTGAAGTCGGGGAACAGGTACGGATAGGTGATGCCGTACTTGCTGCGCTTGTAGAGATCGCTGGTGAAGACGTTGATGTAGACCTCGTCGAGCGATCGCGTGAAGCTCGCCTCGTTGACCAGATTGTTGCGCAGCGTGCTGGTCCAGCTGATGGTCTGGTTGGTGTTGGGACGGTTCCAGTCGGTCCGCGCATAGGGGAACGTGCCGCGGAACGCGTCAACCGCCTTCCAGTTGTACTTGCCGAAGCGATACGCGACCGAGTTGTTGTTGTTGAAGCGATAGTCGAGGCGCAGGTTGTCCTTGCGCTGGTGCTGCGGGTTCTCGCTGTTGATGATCGCGTTGGCGGTGCCCTGCCGGAAGCCCGGCGTCGGCAGCGGATACGCGTTCAGCATGCCGAGGCCGTTGGCGCTGAGACGGCCCGACGGAATGATGTTGCCGTCGAACGGCCGGCCCGTCTGCGGATCGATGATCGTCCGCGCGCCGCTGAAGAAGCCATTGTTCGGATCGAGCAGCTCGCTGAAGTCGCCGAGCCGCATCTTCGCCGTCGGCACCGTCGCGGTGTTCGTGCCCACCGCCAGATACTCGACCCACTCCTGCGCGCCGAAGAAGAACAGCTTGTCTTTCTTGATCGGTCCGCCGATCGAGTAGGCCGGCTGCTTGTAGTCGAAGGGCGCGGCGCCGCTGTTCTCGAACGCATTCGGGCTCTTGTTGCGCGTCCACGTGTTGGCCTGCAGCTTGTCGTCGCGGTAGAAGAACGATCCGCTGCCGTGCAGCTTGTTGCCGCCGCTCTTGGTGACCATGCGGATCTGGCCGCCGCTCGCCCGCCCGTATTCGGGCATGTAGTCGCCGGTCAGCACCTGCACTTCCTGGAGCGCGTCGACGTTCTGGATGCCGACGATCGCGCCGCTGGAGCGGGTGCGGATCGCGGTGGCACCGTCGACGGTGATGTTGTTCTCGTCGCTGCGGCTGCCGTTGATGCTGAAACCGCCGTTGCCGAGGTCAGAGAAGTTGTAGTTGTTGAAGCTGCCGCCGACCACGCCCGGCTTGAGGCCAACGACGCCGATCGGGTTGCGGCCGCTGAACGACAGCTGTTCGATGTCTTTCGACTCGATCGTCTTGCGCAGCGCGACGTCGGCCTGCAGCACCGGCGAGTCCGCGGTGACGGTGACCGATTCGGTCAGCGTCCCGGTTTCGAGTGTGAAGTCGAGCGTCGCCGACGCCGCGGCGTCGAGCGGCACGTCTTTCTGCAGCGATTTCTTGAATCCCTGCAGCTCGGTGCTGACCGTGTATTTCCCCGGCGGGAGATTGGGAAATGTGTAGAAGCCGGTCTGATCGCTGACCGCAGTCCAGTTGAGCTGCGTCGCCTGGTTGGTCGCAACGACCGTGGCGCCGGGAACGACGGCACCCTGGGCATCTTTGACCCGGCCAGACAATTGACTGCGTTCGAACTGCGCGCCTGCCGTGCCCGCCACCAGCGCGAAACACATCAGCAGAAAGGCGGTTCGACACACGCCTCGTACGGTTGTTGACATTGACTCCTCCTCCTCGACCCATCGGCGGGCGCCGTGCCCGTCGGCGAAAGGCTACGTCTGCGGCAGCACGCAGTCAATACGGGAGTAGAATGGGCTCAGCCGAGCGCCGGAACGGCCGTCAAACGGAGGGCTCATGCCGCTCGATGACGACGTCCTTCAAAGCATCAAACCCAGACCGATTCGCATGTCACTGCCGGCGGGGGCGCCGGGCGGATTCGCCGATCGGCGCGACCACGCGCGCCGCGCGGCGCTGGTACGCCGCATTCTCGCGGAGTTCGATGACATGCCCGGCATGACGCTGTCGCTGAAGCAGGCGGGACGCTTCCTGGGCATCGACGAGAAGGCGTGCGCGCGGATCCTGACCGCATTGACGAGGGAAGGGTACCTGCGTCGCAATCCCAATCTGCAGTACGGGCGCGCGGAGCCGCCGCGCCGGCGCGCGTCGCACTGAACGCGACGCGATGATCGCGCCCTGATCGAGGTCAGGAAATCTGATAGCGACGGAGCCGGACGTAGAGCTGCGTGCGTGAGAGGCCGAGCCGCGCCGCGGCCTTCGCCTTGTTGCCTTTCGTGTCCGCCAGCGCCCGCACGATCGCATCCCGCTCGATCAATTTCAGATCGGTCGTCGCACGGCCGTTTCCATCGGCGGAGGGCACCAGAGCCGGTTCGCGGGTCAGCGACAGATGGTCTGCCGTGATCAGACCGCCTTCGCACAGAATCGCCGCCCGCTCGAGCGCGTTCCGCAGCTCGCGAACGTTGCCCGGCCAGTGATATGAGAGGAGCGCCTCTCTCGCGTCGCGCGTCAGACCCGCGGGTGGACGGCCGAACAGACGGCCGATCTCGCGCATGAACGCTTCGCTCAACGGCAGGATGTCGGAGGCGCGTTCTCTCAGCGGCGGAAGCGCGATGTCGAACACCTGCAGCCGGTAGAACAGATCTTCGCGGAAGTCTCCGCGTTCCATCGCCTTTTTCAGGTCCTTGTTGGTCGCGGCGATGACCCGCACGTTCGCCTTCAGCACTCGGGTGCCGCCGAGGCGCTGGAACTCGCGCTCCTGCAGGACGCGAAGAAACTTCGCCTGCGCCGAAGGACTCATTTCCCCGACCTCGTCGAGGAACAGCACGCCTCCCGCGGCGAGCTCGATCTGTCCCGGTTTCGACTGCTGCGCACCGGTGAACGCGCCGCGCTCGTAGCCGAACAGCTCCGACTCGAGCAGCTGCTCCGGCAGTGCCGCGCAGTTCAACGCCACGAATGGACCGTCCGCGCGGCTCGACGCCCGCTGGATGAAGCGCGCGACGACTTCCTTGCCGGTGCCCGATTCCCCGACGAGCAGAACGGTACTGTCGGTGGAGGCGACCTGCGTTGCCGCCTTCAGCACCGCTTGCCACTGCGGCGACGTGCCGACGATGCGGTTCATGCCCGCCTTGGCCTCGAGCTCGTCGGACAGCGACTTCACCCGCGCTTCGAGCCGTTCGGCGCGGAGCTTGGCTTCGGCCGCCTGCTGCTGAATCTGTGCGAGCTGCTCGTGGCACACCGCGAGCGCCACGTGATCGGCGATCCGGCGCGCCACCGGAATGTGGCGCGTCTCGAAAGCGGCTCGCCGCTTCGACCAGAATTGAAGACCGAGCATCTGCTCGCGCGCCGCAATCCGGATCGCGAGCGAGGAGCGATAGCCAGCGGCAAGCATCCGCTCCTTCATGTCCGGCGGTTCGACGATCGGGCATTCGCCATCTTCCAGATCGAGCACCAGATCGACGCCGTCGCTCGCGGCCCTGTTGTCGGCGAGTTTCAGCCGGGCCGGAAGCGGCTCGTCAGGATTCGATGCGGCCTGCAGGACGATGCCGCCTTCCTCGTCCTGGAACGTGAACGTCAACAGGTCGTGCGGCAACACGGCGCGGGCGATTTCGGAGACGCGGGGGAACACGTCACGGATGTCGAGCACCGTCGAGAGCGCGCGCAACAACTCGTCGGAGGCATCGAGGCTCTGCCGCCCCTCCCGCTCGAGCGCGAGCGCGTTCTGCAGCGCGCCATAGTTGCCGGCGTGATCGATCGCGAGCGCTACCTGGTTGGCGACCAGCGACAGGAACGTCACGTCCTCGGCATCATACGCGTGCGGCGTGATGCTGCCGGCGAGCAGCATCCCGATCGGCCCCCGCGGCGTGAACAACGGCAGCGAGCATGACGAGCGCACCCCTTGACGTCTCAGGTAGTCCACCCCTTCGCCGAAGCGCGTCTCGCGTTCGACGACTGGAATGACCAGGGGCCTCTGATGGGTGACGACCCAATAGGTGAGCGATTGCTCGATCGGCAGTTCCGGCGGCGGACACGCCTCGCCAGTGGCCTCGAGCACTCGCGCGTCGAGAGTTCTGGACTTCTCGTCGTAGAGCGCGAGTCCCAGGAAATCAAAGCGTACGACGGCGCGCAGCTCGCGGGCGAGGCTGCGGAACAGCGTATCCCGATCGTGATAGCACCTGAGCGCCTCCGAAACGCGGACGAGCGCCTCGTAGCGCGCCACCGTCGGTGTTGCCGACGGATCGCGGACGGCGGGTTCGGGGTCGACGATAGCCGAGGCGGGGTTCACCATCAGTTCAGCATGACCTCCTGAAGTCGTGAAGAGCGCGGCTCGTCGCGGGATTCTGCGTGATTCTCATCTTGACGCTTGCGCGGCCGGTTAGGTTTCAGGCTTTGCAAGACAAGACGAAACGCCCGCCAACGCTGTGACAGGCGAGCCGTCTGAGCGGCGCATACCGTGCGACACCATGGGCGTCGTTATGACTCTTTGAGAAGACTGCAGCGCTGCAGGTGTGAATCGATCCGCTCCGCCGCGTCGCTCCACAGCGTCCGCTCCGTACGCAGCAGGGCCTGGATTTCGGATGGGGTGAGCTCGAGTCCCTGGTCGCGCATCGCGACCAGGGTTCCCAGCGGATCGCTCAAGAAGCGGATGCGACACTCCTCGTCCGTGAGCAGGCGGCCGATGAGCGATTGGACCGTTTTCTGAGACATGGTGGTTCGATCACCGGCGTCATCGCACGGCGTTGATCACGACGCCGACATAGACACGGTGGCCGTAGCGCGTCTCGCGGCCGAAGAAGGCCGGCGCATCATCCTTCGATTTGACCGCAATGAACCGGTAGTCGCCGCGCAGTCCCCAGCGGCCGTGCGGCGCGTACCACTTCACGCCGCCGCCGACGTTCCCGGTCAGGAACGTCTCGTTGTCGGCAATGCCGAGCTCCTCGCGCTGGAACATCGTCACACCGCCGACACCACCGGTGACGAACGGCACGATCGATCGCCCGGTCGGCGCGTGCACGATGACGTTGCCCGTGTAGTTGAGCGTGTTGGGCGTCTTCAGATTGGACGTCGCACCGGACAGACGAAGGTCCTGGGCAACGCCTGCCGTCCCGCCGATCTCCGCCTCGAGCCCGACGACGCGGGAGAGATTTGCGGTGAGCGCGCCGCCATACGTGTAGTTGCCGAAATCAGGATTCGATCCCTTCGACGTGAAGAAAGTTCCGCCGGCGGGAATGAGCGTGACTTCGACCGTGCCCGGACCGGAGGCCCCGTCCTGCGCGAACACCGGGACCGCGGCGAGCACTATCAGTGCCGCCAACCAGACTCCACTCTTTCTGATCATTGCGTTCTCCTTTGAATGTGACGTTCACCGCAACGGCAACGGTGATGCCACGCCGTTCTCGCGGCGAAACGTGCGCAGGACGCGTTTGTTGCGCATCTACGACCGCTCAGAAATGCGCACCTTGCGCGTCTTCACACACCCGATGCACACACTTCCGAGGCGATCGCGCCTGGAACGCCAGTGTTTGGC
>JBKPSE010000508.1:0-3802 GCA_046765855.1 Acidobacteriota bacterium
GACCTGGATCGCGCTGGCGACGAACCCTTGATGCTGGCGCGGCAGCTGGAAGGGGTGTCCGTTCTCGTCTGTCCGAGCCGCTACCTCGCGGGCCGTCTCGCCGAACATCACTTCGCCGCGACGGTGCACGTGCTGGACGACGGGTTTCAGCATTTCGAGCTGCATCGCGATGCCGATCTTGTCGTGATCGCGCCGGAGGATCTGAGCCGCGCGCACACGCTGCCAGCGGGTCACCTGCGGGAGCCGATGGATGCGGTCGTTGCGGCGGACGCATTGATCGCCCTCGCGCCGGATGTTCGAGTCGACGTTCACGACAAGCCGACATGGACGGCGAGGCGGCGCCTTCCCCTGGCGCCGGACCCGGATCCAGTGCTGGCGATTGCCGGGATCGCGGATCCGGAGGCGTTCTTCCGCGACGCGGGCGCGGCCGGCTGGACGATCTCTGGCAGCATGCCCTTCCGCGATCATCACCGCTATACGCGCGACGATGTCCGCCGGATCTTCGAAACGGCCCGCGGGGCCGGGGCTCGCGCCGTCCTGACGACCGAAAAGGATCACGTGCGGCTCCTCCCGTTCCGTCCCTTTCCGTTGCCGGTGATGTCGGCCAGGCTCGCGCTCGAGATCGATTCGATCGACACATTCGACGCGTGGCTGCGCAGCAGGCTCGGGGCGTCGCGACCATGAGATTGCTGCACCGTCTCGAGTACGGCGCAGTGATGGTTGCGCGCGCGGCGATGCGTCCCCTGTCGATGCGCGCCGCCATGGCGTGCGGCGCGGCGCTCGGGCGCGCGTTTCATGCGTTCGATCGCGCGCACCGGCGGCTGGCCCTCACGAACCTCGAGGCCGCCTTTCCCGCCCGTTCAGCCCGCGAGCGCGCCGCGATCGCACGCGAGATGTTCCAGCACTTCGGGCGACTGTTGACGGTGCTGCTCAAGTTCAGCACGATGAGTCCGCAACAGATGCGCGAGCGCGTCGAGTTCGAAGGGGCAGAACGCGTGCGCGCCGCGCACGGCCTGGGCAAGGGCGTGCTTTTGTTCACGGGACACTTCGGTTACTGGGAGATCAACGCCCTGGTGCACGCGCTCGAGCTCAAACCGATCGCGGTGCTGGCGCGGCCGCTCGACAATCCGCTGCTGCACGATCTGCTGGAACGCACGCGCGCGCTCACCGGCAATTCGGTGATCTACAGACGCGGCGCCGTGCGGCGCGTCCTGCGCGCGCTGGCGATGAACCAGGCGGTGGCCGTGCTCATCGATCAGCACATTCAGCCGGCCGACGCCGTCTACGTGGACTTCTTCAATCGGCCCGCCGCGACCACCTCCGCCCTGGCGGCGCTGGCGCTGCGCACCGGCGCGCCGGTCATTCCGGTGTTCGCGCTGCCGCTGCCCGGCGGCCGCTTCCGCATGGTCTACGAGCACGCCGTCGCTCCGCCGGACGCCACGCAGCCCGACGCCCTGCGCGACTTCACGCAGCGCTGCACCGACGTACTCGAGATGTACGTCCGGCGTTATCCCGGGCTGTGGTTGTGGATGCACCGCCGCTGGCGCGATGTCGAAGCGGCCGACGGGACGCGCGGCATGTTCCCGACCGCGACGAGCGAGCAGGATGTCTGAGCCGGCGCGCATGATCCTGCGCGCGCCGAACTGGCTGGGCGACGCGGTGATGGCGCTGCCGGCGATGGCCGCAGTGCGTTCCGCATTTCCCGGCCGCAGCCTCATCGTCGCGGCGCGTCCCTCGATCGCGCCGATGTTCGAGGAGATCACACCGGCGGCGGCGGATGAAGTGCTGAGCATCGAGGCGGAGCGCGAGCTCGCGCAGCTGCGCGCGGCACGCGCCGATGCCATCGTGCTCTTTCCCAATTCGTTCGGCAGCGCCTGGGCGGCACGCCGTGCCGCCATTGCCGAACGCTGGGGCTACGCGACGTCGGGCCGCGGCCTGCTCCTCACCAGAACGGCTGCCGCGCCGCGCCGGCGCGTGCACCAAGTCGAGTACTACCTCGCGCTTGCCCGCGGACTCGGCTTCGCGACGGCGTCCGACATGGTTCCGCGTCTCGAACCGTCGCCGCTCACCCGAGAGAAGACGACCGTGATGCTCGCCGCCGCCGGCCTGTCGGAGAAAGCGACCATCGTTGGCTTCGCCCCGGGCGCCGCGTATGGCCACGCCAAACGCTGGCCTCCGGCGCGGGTCGCGCAGGCAATCGGCGAGCTCGCCGCGCAGGGCGTGGCGTGCGTCCTCGTGGGCGCGCGCGAGGACCGCGAGACGGGGCGTGCGATAGAATCATCGCTGCCGGCGGGCGCGCGCATGGTGAACCTGATCGGCCGGACATCGTTGCGCGATCTGATCGGCGTCATCGCCCGCTGCTCCGCGTTCGTCTCGAACGATTCGGGCGCGATGCACATCGCCGCCGCGCTCGGCGTGCCGCTGACGGCGATCTTCGGCCCGACCGACGAGCGCGTGACGGCGCCGGCGGGGCGGGCGCAGGCCGATGTGATTCTGCGCCAGGTGTTCTGCCGTCCCTGCATGCTGCGCGAGTGTCCGATCGATCACCGTTGCATGAAACGCATAGATACCGGGACCGTGCTCGCCTCGGTGCGGGCGCACCTTTCGAGCGGCGCTCGCGCATGAGGCGGGCCGTATTCCTCGATCGCGACGGAACCATCATCGAAGAGGCGGGGTATCTCGATCGGCTCGAGCGGCTCGTGTTCTATCCGTTCAGCGTCGATGCCATCCGCACGCTGACTCGCGGGGGCTTCGCGGTTGTGGTGATCAGCAACCAGTCGGGCATCGCCAGGGGGATCGTGCGGGAAGAGTTCGTCGGCGAGGCGCACCGGCGCATTGCCGCACGCGTCAACGCGGGAGGGGCGGCGATTGCGGGGTTCTACTATTGCCCCCATTACCCGAGCGGCACCGTGCTGCAGTTCGTCCGCCAGTGCGACTGCCGCAAACCGGCCGGCGGCATGCTGCGCCAGGCGGCCGCGGATCTGAATCTCGATTTGCGGCGCTCGTTCGTGGTCGGCGATCGCTGGCACGATGTCGGCGCCGCGGCGGGCGTCGGCGCGCGCGGCATTCTGGTGCGCACCGGATTCGGCCGCGAGGAAGAAGCGGCACCGCCACCGGCCTCCTCTCCTGCCGCCATCGTCGACGATCTCGCAGCCGCGGCGGCGTGGATTCTGGAACACGCATGAAGGACGCGATGACCGTCGAGCCGTCACGGCTCCTCCAACTGATTGACGAACTTGCAGGCCGGCGCGTCGCGATCGTCGGCGATCTGATCGCCGACGAATTCATCTACGGAGAGATCGCGCGCGTGTCGCGCGAGGCGCCGGTGCTGATCCTCAACTACGACTCGACCGAAGTGGTGCCGGGCGGCGCCGGCAACGCCGCCGGCAACGTCGCGACCCTCGGCGGCGCGGCACATATCGCCGGCGTCGTTGGACGTGACGAAGCCGGGCGACGGCTGCTCGAGACGCTGAAGCGGCGCCGCGTCGACATCACGCACGTGCTGCGTCCGGCGGGTTACACCACACCGACCAAAACGCGCATTCTCGCCGGCGGCATTCACTCGGCCAAGCAGCAGGTCGTCCGCATCGACCGCGGATCCGCGGGCTCGATCGACGACAAGATGCGGACGGCGTTCCGCTCACACGTGCTGCGCGCGCTGCGCGGCGCCGACGCGCTGCTACTCTCCGACTACGGCAGCGGTCTGGTCACGCCGTCGCTGGTCACAGAGGCGCGCCACAGCGTCCGCACTATCGTGGTCGACAGCCGCTACAATCTGCTCGCCTTCCACGGCATCACGGCC
>JBKPSE010000509.1:0-7535 GCA_046765855.1 Acidobacteriota bacterium
GCTACCTGTCTACTGAGCAAGTCACAGGCCATCGGGAATGACGCGAAACATGGGGATCGCGGGGCGCGGATCGATGCACTCCGAAATGGACCATTTCAATGTGAAACCACATCGTCATGATGCGCGCGCCCTCCCGTCTCATGCACTGCGGCGCGGGAATTGCCTATGCATTGATGACGACGCACTGCATACAACTGAAATCGAGGGAGGATTCACATATGTCGGCAGACGATCTGTTTCTCATCGGGTTGATCGCGCTGTCCGTGCTGTTCATCGCCGTGGGGGCGGTTCGTTCGCGTCGAAATCAGCCGTCAGAATTGGCGCGCGTGAACGAGGATGCGCGGTGGCGTGGGTAGCGCGAACGCGACATAGATGCCGCCCGGCCCGCCATTTGGGGACTTGCCTCCGCCGGCGGCAACGACGATGAACTGGCGGCCGTTGACTTCGTAGGTCGCCGGCGTCGCGTTGCCGGACGAGGGCATCGTGAATTCCCAGAGCAGTTCACCGGTTGCCTTGTCGAACGCGCGCATCTTGCGATCGTGGTTGGTCGCGGCGATGAACACGAGTCCGCCCGCCGTCACGATCGGACCGCCGTAGTTCTCGCTGCCGGTGTTGCGCAGCCCCTGCTGCGCCAGCTCTGGAGATTCGCCGAGCGGGACCGTCCACGCGTACTCGCCGGTGTTCAGATCGATCGCGTTGAGCGTTCCCCACGGCGGCACGATTGCGGGATAGCCGTCGGGATCGAGGAACTTGCGATAACCGGTGAAGCGGAAGGTGCTGTCGATGGCTGGATGCGCGGCGGCGTTGCCGCGGCCGGCGCCGGCTCGTTCCTCCGCCGGCAGATCCTGTCCTGTGATCGTGAACTGCACGATCGCATTAATCGCGGCGGCGTCCAACTGAGGATAGCCGGGCATGCGCCCCGTGCCCTGGCGAACGATCGTCACCAGCTCACCGAACGTGCGACGGTTGCCGATGCCGGCGAGCGACGGGATCTGCGGCGGCGTGCCGGCGCGATCGTCGCGATGGCAGGTTGCGCAATGCTGCAGGTACAACGACTTGCCGCTGTGTCCGCCGCTGTTCACGGCCATTGCTCCCGTCCACGCGAGATCGTTCGCGTTGACGTAATAGAGCGACGTCTCGGGATCGTACGCCTGGCCGCCCCACTCCGCGCCGCCATCGAAACCAGGGAACACGACGGTCGGCCTCTCCACCGTGAACGGCACGAATTGCCCGTCGCTGCGGAAACTCTTGAACTCACCGAGGGCCCACTGGTGCACCATCGGCGTCCGCGTCGTCAACATCTCCGTGGTCAGCCGTTGACGCGCGAACGGCGCCGGCCTGGTCGGGATTGGCTGCGTGCCGGCCGCCGCTTCGCCCGGTAGTCCGCTGCGCGGGAAGTTTTTGTACTCGATTGGGAACAGCGGCTTGCCGGTGACGCGATCGAACACGAACAGGAATCCGTGCTTGGTTGCCTGCGCCACCGCGTCGATTGTCCGGCCGTCGCGCCGCACCGTCACGAGCGTTGGCGGCGAGGGCAGATCGCGATCCCAGATGTCGTGGCGCACCACCTGGAAATGCCAGACGCGTTTGCCGGTCTCGGCGTCGAGTGCGATCAGACAGTTCGCGAACAGATTGTCGCCAAGGCGATCGGCGCCATAGAAGTCGCTGGCCGCGGATCCCGTCGGCACGAACACGAGACCGCGCCGTTCGTCGAGCGCCATGCCGGCCCAGTTGTTGGCGGCGCCGCTGTACTCCCACGCGTTTTTCGGCCACGTGTCGTATCCAGCCTCGCCAGGATGCGGAATGGTGTGGAACGCCCAGCGCAAGGCGCCGCTGCGGACGTCATACGCGCGGATGTCACCGGGCGACGTCGGCAGTGCTTCGCCGACGCGTCCGCCGACGATCATCAGGTCCTTGTAGATGACGCCCGGCGTCGTCAGGCGCACGCCCTGCGTGTCCGGATCGCGGCCGAGATGTTGCCGCAGATCGATGCGCCCCGACACACCGAACGTCTCCATCGGCTTTCCGGTCGCGGCGTCCAGGGCATAGATGAAATTGCCGACAGCGGCAAAGACGCGGCGCTCGTTGCCGTCCGCCCAATACATCACGCCGCGGTTGGGTCCGCTGCCGCGCACGCCGGAGTCGAACGTCCACAGCAGCGCGCCCGTTCCGGCGTTCAACGCGAACGTCTTGTGCGTTGGCGTGTAGCCGTAGAGCACGTCGCCG
The DNA here is from genome assembly GCA_046765855.1 of Acidobacteriota bacterium. Taxonomy (GTDB): domain Bacteria; phylum Acidobacteriota; class Vicinamibacteria; order Vicinamibacterales; family 2-12-FULL-66-21; genus JAICSD01. The sequence goes on from JBKPSE010000509.1 coordinate 2,227, forward strand.
ACGACCACCGGCTGCGTCTGCATCGCGCCGGGCTCGCCGGTATCGTAGGTCCACGCGACCGCGAGCTGCTTGACGTTGGTGCGATTGATCTGCGTCAGCGTGGAATAGCGGCGTTGCGCCGGCCCGCCGCCGTACTCCCACCGCGCGGGAGCTGGCGCGTTCTGCGCGAACGCGGTAACGGCGACGATCGCGAGCGCGAGGCAAAGAGGCAGGCGCACGACGGACAGCATACATGGAGAAAAACACCGCCTCCGAGCAGGAATTTGTCAAGGCTGCGCGGTTCACGAGAGGGGTTCCACGCTTCGGTGGACAATATGTGAGTAATCGCAGCTACTCGGTGGATGCGTCGCGCGTGACCCTCACGGCGCGGCGCTCTGGGCTACGTCAGGTGAAATCGCAATGATCGACATTGAAAGCAAGCGGAGGCGCTTTCGCGCGCTGCATCAGAACGGGTGCTTCGTCATCCCGAATCCGTGGGATGTGGGCAGCGCGAAGCACCTCGACCAACTGGGCTTCGAGGCCCTGGCAACGACGAGCTCCGGCGCCGCATGGGCGCGTGGACGCGAAGATGGCGAGTTATCGTGCCAGGAAGTGCTCGCGCACTTGCGCGAAATGTGCGCGGCGACCGAACTGCCGGTGAACGCCGACTTCGAAGCCGGCTACGCGACCGACACTGAAGAACTGATCCGGAACGTCGCAGCCGCCGTGGAGACGGGCGTCGCGGGCATTTCGATTGAGGACTTCAACAAAGGCGTGCGCTACGACGTCAGTGAGGCGGCCGACCGGATTGCTGCCGCGAAAGAAGCGATCCGCTCGACGGGTGCGGACGTCCTGCTGGTGGCGCGGGCGGAAGGCTTCATTCGGGGAAATCCGGACCTCGATGACACCATCGCGCGGCTGCAAGCCTACAGCCGCGCGGGCGCAGATTGTCTCTACGCGCCGCGAGTGCGGGAGCTCGCCGCGATCGACCAGATCGTGAAGGCGGTGGCGCCAAAGCCGCTCAACGTCCTGATGCTCGGGCCCGCGTTCACGGTCGCGCAGCTGGCAGCCATAGGCGTTCGGCGCGTGAGCGTGGGCGGCGCGCTCGCCGCGGCCGCCCGGGCAGCGTTCAGAGAGACGGCGGCGATGCTGCGCAATCACGGAACCATGCCGCCGCGGCCCGCGTGAGAAAATAGCGGACCGCCTGTCGATTTAAAGGAATCCCGTTCGACGAGTAATCAGAGATTATGACGCTCATCACCGATCTCCGCTTCGCCATCCGATCGCTGTCCCGGGTCAAAGGACTCGCCGTCACCGTAGTCCTGACCCTCGCGCTCGGGATTGGCGCCAACGCCGCCATCTTCAGTGTCGTCCGCGGCGTGCTGCTAAAGCCGCTCGCCAATCGCGACGAAAACCGCCTGATCTATATCCGCCAGACGGCCAAGGGGATCGGGGCCGAGAACGCCAACTTCTCCGTGCCCGAGATCAACGACTTCAAGCAGAGCATTCGCTCGCTGACCGCGTTCGGCGACTTCTCACAGATCGAGTTCACGATGATCGGTCTCGGCGAGCCGCGCGTCGTTCGCGCGGGAGTGGTCGGCGGCTCGTACTTCGAGGTCATGGGTTTGAAGCCGGTCCTCGGACGCCTGCTGGACGCGACCGACGACGGACCGAAGGCGGCGGGAGCGGCGGTTCTGACTTACCGTTTCTGGACGACCACGCTGGGCAGCGATCGATCGGTGATCGGCAGGACCATCCGCCTCGGCGATCGCACGGCGACGATCATCGGCGTGCTCGAGCCCTCGGTCCCGTATCCGGCGGAAACCGAGATCATCGCCAACATCGTCACCAGCCCGCATCACCTGTCGGCGACGATGCAGGACGGCCGAGTCCATCGGATGACGGAGCTGTTTGCGCGTCTGGCGCCGGGGGTGGAGCTCGAATCGGCGCGCGCCGAGCTCCGCACCGTACACACGGCGATGATCAAGTCGCATCCCGAGTCGTACCCCCAGAACGGCGACTTCCGCATCGAGGCGGTGCGCCTGCGCGATCAGATCACCTCGTCGGCGCGCACGGTGCTGCTCGTACTGCTCGCCGCCTCCGCGCTGGTGTTCATCATCGCCTGCTCCAATGTCGCCAACCTGATCCTCGCGCGATCGGTCCGCCGCGAAGGGGAACTGGCGATCCGCGCGGCGCTCGGCGCCAGCCAGTGGGCGCTCAGACGGACGCTGCTGGCCGAAAGCCTCATACTCTGCGGCGCGGGGGCGATCATCGGTGTTCTCATCGCGCGGCCGATGGTGGCGATCCTGGCGCGCTACGCGGCGCGCTTCTCGGTCCGCGCCCTCGACCTGCGGGTCGACTCGAGTCTGTTGTGGGTCGGATTCACGCTGGCGATTGCTGCAGCCGTCGTCCTCGCCTTCGTGCCGCGTCTGCCCGCGTCGGAAGCCTCGAGCGGCCTCAGTCTGGCCGGCGGCGGCGTACGCATAACCTCCGGCACGAACCGCCGCCTTCGCCTTTTCGCGGTGACCCAGATCGGCGCGTCATTCGTCCTGCTCGCCGGCGCCGGCATGCTGCTGACGACGCTGTTCGCGCTGCAGCGGGCGCGCACGGGATTCACGACGCACAACGTTCTCGCGATCAATGTGCCGCTCGTCTCCTACGAGCGCGGCCCCGCGCAGACGGCCCGGTTCTACAAGGACGTGATCGCGCGCATCTCTACGCTGCCGGGCGTGGAGCGCGTCGCGGTCGGTACCATCGTGCCGTGGCGCGACGCCGGCACCTTCGGTCCGGGCTTCCAGTTCTCGGCCGAGGGCTATTCGAAAGTGAACGGCGAAGAGGATCCGCGCGCGCGCTTCCGCACCGTCTCGCCGGGATTCTTCGCCGCCCTCGGCGTACCGATCATCGCCGGGCGTGATTTCAGCGAAGCGGACCGCCACGGCGCCGAGCCGGTGGTGATCGTCAGTCAGAGTGTGGCGCAGCGGATGTTCGGCGGCGCAGACGCCGCGTTGAACCGCCACATGATGTGGACCGACCCGGTGATGAAGTTCATCGACGTCAGCACCGGTCCGCGGCGGATCGTCGGCATCTGCGCGGATCTCGACGACGAGAACGTCGTCCCCGGCGCGGCGATGAGCGTGTTCCATCCCTTCGAGCAGGAAATCGGCGGCGGGCGCCTGTTCGTGCACGCGCGAATGGATCCGTATGCGCTGGTGCCGTCAATCACGAAAATCGTCCGTGAGCTGTCGGCGGAACAACCGGTCGAGAAGGCGGCAACGCTCGACGACATCCGCGCCGAGGTGCTCGCCCCCGACCGCCTCAACGCGCTGGTGTTTGGCGTGTTCGCCGGAGTCGCCGTCGCCATCGCCGTCGTCGGCGTGGCCGGGGTGCTGGCATTCTCGGTGAGCGCGCGCACGCGCGAGTTCGGGATCCGGCTCGCGATCGGGTCGGCGCCGCGGCACCTGCTGACGCGCGTGCTCCGCGAAGGCGCGATGATTGCCGGCGCGGGCATTGCTGCCGGAGCGATTGGCGGCCTGGTCCTCGCGCGCGTCGTCGCCAGCTTCGTCACCGACGTCCGCATCCCCGGCGCTGTGCCGATTGCGGCGGCGGCCGCCGTGCTCGCCGCGGCGGGGATCCTTGCGTCGCTGCTGCCGGCCGCCCGGGCATCCAGGGTGGACGTGATCCAGGCGCTGCGCGCGGACTAGGTGCGAATGTCAGATCGGTAGAAGCCAGCCCGATCCAGCAGACTCGGCATCGTCCAACCTCGTCTTCTCCCGCGGCGCGCGCGTAAACGCCCATGCCGCCGCCAGACCGGACGCGAACGTGAGCGCAGCCGCCAGGTACACCGCCCACACGAGCCCGAACTGCGCGCTGACCGCTCCGGCGAGGAGCGCGCCGGCGGGATAGCCGAGATCGCGCCAGAAGCGATACCACCCGAGCGTGGTGGCGCGTCTTGCCGCCGGTGCGATCTCGGCGGCAGTCGCCAGCAGCGCCGGATAGACCATCGCCGTTCCAAGGCCGAGGAGAATCGCGCCGCCGATCCCGCTGACGTAGGTCGATGGCATGCCCGCGCCAATCACACCCAACGCGAGCGCCTGCACGATCATGCCCCAGACGATCAGCCGCCGCCTGCCGGCGCGGTCGGCGAGCGCGCCGGTCGCAAGCTGGCCGATGCTCCAGGTCAGTGGATAGATGGCCTTGATCATGCCGATGTCGTCCACCAGCAGCCCGTGCGCGGCGAACAGGAGGGGCAGCACGCCCCACGACAGGCCGTCGTTGAGATTGTTGACCAGTCCCGCCTGACAGACGCCGAACATCCTACGCCCCGCCGCTTCACCGTCGAAGGCGCGTGAAGAACCGCGCTTCGCCGGTGACACGGGTGCAGCGTGGCGCGTGAACGCTGTCGTGTCCCGCACGGCCACGATCGACAATCCGAGTCCAACCACCACGTAGAGGATCCCGACGTAGAACGGCTCCGGTCTGAGTCCGGTGCGAGCGGCGATATAGCCGGTGAGCAAGGCCGTGACGCCAAGCCCGCCGTAGCCGGCGAACTCGTTGAGACCCATCGCCAGCCCGCGTTGCCGCGGTCCGACGAGATCGTTCTTCATCGCGACGGTCATCGACCAGGTGAACCCCTGGTTCGCGCCCAGCAGGATGTTCGCGGCCACGATCCACGTCCACGACGGCCCCCACGCCAACATGAACGGAACGGGTGCGCCGATCAGCCAGCCGGTCACCAGCATCGCCTTTCGCGTGAAGCGATCGGCGAGGAAGCCGGATGCCAGGTTCGACAGCGCCTTGACCAGACCGAAGGCGACGATGAACGAGAAGATCAGCGTGTCGGAGGTGAGATGGAACTCCTGCGTGGCGAGGAGAGGCACGACGGTGCGCTCCAGCCCCACCATGCCGCCGACGCAGACGTTGATCAGGACCAGCAGCGAGAATTGCGGCCAGTTCTCGCGAATGCCGAGCCGCGGATTCATCGGACGAGCGTAGGTCAGGCGCTCTCATTCGTCCAATGAAACGAATCAATCAAGACGATAATTCGGACGAATCATCCGGCGGGTTTGCCGGCCCGCGCCGACCCTGCGCGCAGCGGAAATGTTCGCTCGAGCAGCTGCAGCATCGCGCGGCATGCCGCGCCGTGATGCTTCTGCGGATGGTCGATGACGAGCAGGTCGCGGCTGGGAAGCGTCGCCTTGACCGCGAGGACGGCGAGACGGCGGCCCGCGAGATCGTCGGCGACGGTGAGCCGCGACACCATGGCGATGCCGAGTCCCCCCATGACCGCGCGCTTGATCGCGTCGGGATTGTCGAACGTCATCGTCCGGGTG
>JBKPSE010000510.1:0-2655 GCA_046765855.1 Acidobacteriota bacterium
GCCCTTCGGCGAACCATTGCCCGTTGAGGCGGACGCGGGTGTCGACGGAACCGACCTGGTTCGACGACGGGCCGAAGTCGCGGCTGGTGAACATGAACCCGGCACGCGACTGGTTCGAGAAGTCCCGCCGCGCGCGGAACACGCCAGTAAACGTGCGATCGCCGAAGGCGTCGCTGTCCGGCGCGACCAGCCGCCCAGGCTGCCGATCGTCCATCGTCAGCGCGCCGATCGCCCACCGCCCGGCGCGTCCGGTGATGCGGGCGCCGAGCTGCGGATCGCGCACGCGCCGCGAGAAGAAGAGCGTAATCGGCGTCTGAAAGTAGTCGGCGTTTTCGAGAAAGAACGGCCGCTTCTCGGGAAAGAACACTTCGAAGCGCTGGTTGATGGTGACCTGCGGCTCGTCCGATTCGACCTGGCTGAAGTCGGGATTGACGGTTGCGTCGACGGTGAACTGATCGCGCAGCACCACCTTGGTGTCGACACCGCCACGGAAATCGCTCTGCGAGGAACGCACCGCGGTGCCTTCGTCGAGAAAGCGGGCGCCGGCGAAGGTGCCGTAGGGGATGAACTGCACGTTGCGTCCTGGCGAGACACCGGCGATGCCATGCAGCGCGCCGAACTGTGACGAGAAGCCGCTGATGCGCCGCGTGATCCCCGGCCAGAACGATGATTCGCTGCGCGTCGGAATCTGCCGCTCGAGCGCGATTCCCCAGGAGCCCGGATTGGTGCCGGACGGAAAACGCAGGCTCTTGAACGGGATCGAAATCAACACGACGTAGCCGTCGGCGGTGACGCGGCCGGCGGCGCTCCACACCGCGTCGAAGCTCATGTCGTCGCCGCTTCCCTCGCTGGTGATGCCGTCGGCCTGAACGCCAATGGGGTTGGCGAAGAACATGTAGGCGCGCTGCCGTTCCTGGAATGGATCGAGATGCACCGCGACCCAGTCGTCCTCGAAGATCGATTCGCGCCGCGCCATTCGCGCGCGGATCGAGGAGGGGTCGGCGGCGCGGCAGACGAACGCCACGTAGAGATTCTCGTTGTCGTACGAGAGAAACGCTGTCGTCGGTTCGCTGACCGGCGTCAGATCGCCGGGCTCGCGCTGCACGAAGCCGTCGACCGCGGCGCCCGGCCCCTTGCCGCTGAGATAATCATCGAGCCGCGGCGCGGCCTCGACGCGGTCGATGCGAATGGTCTTCGCATCGTCCGTGTCACGCGCCGCCGCGAATGCGGGCACCGCACTACATGCGATCGCGAGAAGCACCGTCGCCAGCTTCATGGCTTGATATTGACGAGGCAGGCGCCAGATCGATCGAACCATGCAGTCAGCCGCGCTCAACCGAGTACGAACGGATTGATTCGCGGGACGAATGGAGGGTCGATTAGGCGGAGGAGCGCGTGACGTCGCGCCGCAGCAGCATCGCGCGAATCACGCGGCCTACTTGCGAGGGCAGGCAGGGTTTGGTCAAACAGAGATCGGCGCCGATGGTGCGCGCCCGATCGGGCTCGTCGCCAAACGCGTAGGCGCTCAACGCGACGATGGGAATCGCCGCCGTCGACGGATCGGCGCGAAGCCGGCGGATCGCCTCCCACCCGTCCACCCTAGGCATGGCGAGATCCATGAGAATCACGGCCGGCCATTCCGCCTGCGCCTTGCGCACCGCTTCCTCGCCGTCTGCCGCGGTCTCGACGCGAAACCCGCAGAACTCCAGGTACTCCGCGTAGAGCGCGCGGGCGTCGGACGAATCGTCTGCGACCAGCACCAGAACCGACATACGGAGTCTGGGAATGCCTCGCCCGTGCCAGCCGTACCCTCGGCCAAATCGCTGTATCGACGCGATTTGCGAATGCGTCCCAAGCTCGAAATCGTGCGTCCGATTGCAAAACTGCCCGGCGGGAACCGGTTCAGGAGCTACGAGTGATGTGGTTTGACCGTCTGCCGGCATTCGCGCGGCAGACGTAAGCGGGCGGCCACAGTCCGATCCGCCGATCTTCGATCGGACTCACCGGTTCAGGCCAGCCACCGATCCTGTGATCCGCGCGTCAGGATCGTCAGCGCACACCGACATCATGCGCGCGCGCACACACACGTTAGATCGTGTCCGCTCAGGCGGTTAGCGTTGCCGTGTGCGCGGGAATGCGCCTTGCCCTTTGCCCAAGACGGGGAGGTTCCCGATGATACGAACTCTTGGGGCGGCGGTGGGTGCAGGTCTCGTGTTGTTGTTCCTGGCGTCGGTCGCGTCGCGACTGACCTGGTTCCCGCCCGTCAATTAGTGCACGGCGGCTTCGCCGGAGACGGCCTTGACCACGTCGCCGAGCACCTGCTTGGCGTCGCCGAAGGCCATCAGCGTCTTGTCGTCGTAGTACAGCTCGTTGTCGATTCCCGCGAATCCGGGATTCATCGATCGTTTGATCGCGATGATCGTCTTCGCCTTGTCGGCGTCGATGATCGGCATGCCGAAGATCGGACTGCCCTTGTCGTGGCGCGCCGCCGGGTTGACGACGTCGTTCGCGCCGACCACGAGGCAGACGTCGGTCTGCGGCATCTCGGGATTGATGTCGTCCATCTCGACGAGTGACTCGTAGGGAATCTCCGCTTCCGCCAGCAGCACGTTCATGTGGCCCGGCATACGGCCGGCCACGGGATGGATCGCGAAC
>JBKPSE010000511.1:0-3868 GCA_046765855.1 Acidobacteriota bacterium
GTACAACGTCAGCCTGGTATTGAACGGCCACGATCACACCTACGAGCGGATCAAGCCGCAGAACGGCATTCTCTATTTCGTCGAGGGATCGTCAGGACAGCTGCGCAAAGGGGATCTGCGCAAGAACTCGCCGCTCACCGCCTTCGGCAACGACACGACCCGCACGTTCATGCTGATGGAGATCGACGGCGACCTGTTGACCTTCAACGCCATCGACATGCAGGGAAACGTCATCGACTCGGGGACGTTTACCAGAAGGAAATGATCGCGATTTCCCGATTTCGCGATTACGCGGCTTTCTTCCGGGTCTTCCTCGTCCAGTCCAGCTCGAACACCGTTTGCATCCGCCGCACCACGGCCTCGTTGGTGACGATGATGCCGACCTCGCGGCGCCCTTCGAGCTCGAGACGGCGCAGGCTCTGGCTGCCGATGAAGGCGTCGCGGCCGTCCCGTACGATCGCGCGCACGTGCAGGCGCAGGTCGCCGGCCAGCTTGCGGACCTTCACGTCCTTCAGCGACTTCTCCAGCGAGCCGATGATCCGGATTTCGACCCCCGCCCGCGCCCGCTCCTGCAGCACCTTCTGAATCGCGTTGTCGCTGACCTGCGCGTCGTAGATCAGCAGCTGGCGTTTGGCCCCCTTGAGAAACGCGGTCAGCACCTCGCGTGAGTTCTCCGGGCTGACCACCAGGCGCTGGTGGGCGGGCGCGTAATTCTGGCGCAGCGCATCGGCCTCGAACAGCCTCATCGCTTCCGCCACCAGCTTGCGATCGCGCGTGACGACGCCGAAGCTGCGGCTCTTGTCGATGTCGAGAAAGGTGAAGTTGAAGCCGTAGACGTGCAGCGCCTCGCTGTCGATGATCATCAGCTTGCCGTGATACCGCGTCAGATCGTCGGCGGTGCGCGCTACCGTCGCGCCGCCTTCCAGCAGGCGCAGCTCGAGCTTGCGCAGCTTCTTCTCCCCTCCCTTGTTGGTGTGGGCGATCAAGGCGCGCACCACGACCCCGCGTGCGACCGCGGCGTGGAGCGCCTTCTCGACTTCTTCGCGATCGAAGCGGAAGATGACGATGTCGATCGTCTTCTTCGCCTTCTCGATGGCCTGCACGACCGGCGCCACGCCGTCGTCGGGCTGGATGATCAGCTTCACTTGTTCTTGGGTTTTTTCTCAGTCCACTCGACCGCGCCGTGTCCTTCGGGATCGAGCCGCAGCAGGGCGTTCGACAGCCGGTCCTTCTGCATCTCGAGCGGCACCCACACCTCGTAACAGACCTCCTCGTCGGAGGAGGAAAGCAGGTCGAAGTCTACATGAAATCGCTGCAGGATCGCGTCGAACTCCTTGCGGCGGTTGTCGGTATCGGGGCCCATCTTGATTTTCAGGTCGAACAGCTTGCGCCCCTCGGGCTCGAACGACTCGATGATCCACAGCGCGACCAGGATGAACACCGCCGAAAACGCCGCCATGACGTAGAGCCCGACGCCCGAGGCAAGGCCGACGGCAAGCGTCGAGAGCATGACGCCGGCATCTTTGTTGTCTTCGACCTTGGCGCGGTAGCGGACCAGGCCGGCGGCGCCGACGACGCCAAAGGCGCGCGCCAGGTTGGTGCCGACGACCAGCATCACCACGCAGCCGACGATCGCCAGAATGATCTGGGTCTGAATCACCGCGGGCTGGCGCGGCGGAGTGCCTTTGCGCTTGGGCCGCACGGCCAGCATCGCGCCGAGCAGCGCCGCCAGCGGCAGCCGCAGCACCGCGTGGCGGATCTCCGTCCAGACATCCGTCGAGACCGTGGGCGTCCGCTGATCCGGCAGGCCGAGATCCGCCGCGCTCTGCGCGCGGGCGAGCGCCGGCATCAGCGCCACGAACGCCACGATGACCCAGAAGGCGAGCCGCCGCGTCATCGTCCGACTGCCATCCCTTCCGCAATCTTCTGCTTGAACCGCTTGATGAACCGCGCGGCGATCTGGGGGTTGTAGCCGCCGGCGCGAAACGCGTCGTCCCATTGCCTGTCGGTGAGCTTCTGCAGTCTTTCGCAGATCCAGCGGACGTCGTCCGGTGTCATGTGATCGACGAGCTTGCCGTGCCGGCCGCGGTAGTCGAAGCGGACGAAGCCGCCGGCCACGCCTTTGATGAACGGCGTTTGTTCGAACACCTTGACGTCGCCGCGCGGCGCGTCGAGCACGCCGGTGCGGCCGAACGACTGGCCGAGATCCCGCGCCACGTACCAGCGCGACGCCCCCTCGAAGGGCTCCTTCAAGGTGTAGAGCGCGTTCTGCTCGTCCTTCAAGTCGGAGTTCCCCAGCATCACTTGCAGCACGAGCAGGCCGTTCATCTCTTTCGTGCCGACGAAGGGATTGCTGTAGTACGACCAGACGCCGTGGGCGTCGAGCCCGTGCAGGTCGGGCTTCGATTCGCGGAATCGCGCCGGCAGCTGCGGATTCTTCTCCGGCGCCCCGTCGGCGTTCCATTTGCCGACGTAATAGATCGGCGGCTGGTGATACCCCACACCCCAGAGGAGCCGCGAGGCGACGACTTCGGTGGTCGCCTCGGGCGGCATTTTCGCGCTCCACTTCCGTCCGTCCGGCCCCTCGACGGTCAGGCCCATGCTGAAGCCCGTCCGCTTGACTTCGAGGACTTTGTAGAGGAGCGAGGCGTCGGGCGCCAGGCGTTCGCCGCCCACGCCCCAGAACAGATCGCGCTCGCGCTCGGGCTGGACCCAAAGCTCGGCCAGTTGCTCGGGCGTCGGAGGTGTCGCCAGCGTCGAGCGGATGGAGGTGTGACAGCCGGCCAGTAGTGCGAACGCCGCCACGGCGCATGCCGTTCGTCGCATCAGAAGGCGGGAGTGCAAGCGCGGGGCCACCTCAGCGGCAGCGTTCTCAGCGGAAATCGTGCGAATCAATCTCAGGCGATCGGCCACCGAGAGAGTGTAATCGCTCAGCCTTCACGGATGTCACCCCTTCCTGAATCTGCAGCGTCCCTTCGACCAGCAGGTAGGGTTCGCCGACGATGGTGGCCTTTTGCTCGGAAAAAAGGTCCGGCCGGACGATGATGTTGGCGATTCCGGTTTCGTCTTCCAGCGTCAGAAACACGAATCCCTTGGCCGTTCCCGGCCGCTGCCGGGTGATGACGGCCCCGGCGACCCGCACCCGCCGCCCATGCCGCCCGGCCGGCAGATCGCGCGCGCGCACGACGCCTCGCAGCGCCAGCTCCGGCCGACGCAGCGACATCGGATGCGGCCCGATGGTCAGGCTGGTGCCCGAGTAATCAGCGAGCAGCCGCTCGGGAACGGTCATCGGCTTGAGCGGCGACGACGTTGGAACTTGCGCATTCAGAGTTTCCTCGGAATTGGGCGTGTCTTGAGAAGTTGGAAGTGGGGAGTCGACAGCGCCGGCGTCGGCGAAGAGTTCGCCGGCGGGCCGTACTGCCTGCTCGACCTGCCACAACGCGGTTCGCCGATCGAAACCAAACGAATTCAGCGCGCCGATCTCGGCAAGCGTGGCGACTTCATCGCGGCGCAGACCGCAGCGGCGAATGAGCTGGTCGAGCGTGTCGAAACGCTTCGCCGTTCGATGGCCGATGACCGCTGGACGATGGTCGATGCTCATCGTGATTGGCAGCGTCCAGAGATGCGAACAGACATTGCAAAATCCTTCATGCGTGTGCAGCAGTTCCAGCAGCGACTGATCATCGCAGCCGCATTTGGGGCAACGGCGTTGGTCTGACACATCTCGAACACCCGGCATCGGAGCTCGGGCATCGGGCGCGGCGGCGCCAGCGATTGCGGCGCCCGCTTCCTTGCGCAGGCCATTCACGTACATCAGCCCGAGGCGCACGCGACCGTCGTCCTGCACGCGGCAGAACCAGTCCGAGAC